>JALHTD010000244.1 GCA_022865555.1 Thermoanaerobaculaceae bacterium
AGTTCATGGCCGTGGTCAGCCAACCGCTCGGGGCTGCGGCGGCGCTCGCTTTCCTGCACCCCCGCCGCGCCCTCGCGATCGCCGAGGTCGCCAACCGATACCCGGGCAGCGCCGAGGAAGTCGCCGGGGACGAGACGTTCTGGGCGGAGATCCAGCGCGCCTTCGTGGTGGACCGCACGGTCATCACCCTCAACAACGGCGGCGTCAGCCCTTCGCCCGCGGCGGTTCAGGAGGCCCAGCGGCGCTATCAGGAGTACTCCAATGCCGCCCCCGCCTACACCATGTGGCGTGTGCTCGAACCCCAGCGCGAGACGGTGCGGGAGAATCTGGCGCGGTTCTTCGGATGCGACGCGGAGGAGGTCGCCCTCACCCGCAACACTTCCGAGGGCCTGGAGACGTGCCAGTTCGGTTTCGACCTCAAGGCCGGCGACGAGGTGCTCACGTCCAACCAGGACTACCCGAGAATGATCACGACCTTCAAGCAGCGCGAGCGGCGCGAAGGAATCGTCCTGAAGCAGATATCCCTGCCCACCCCCGCCGAGGACCCGGACCAGGTGGTACGGGCGTTCGAGGCGGCAATCACCCCGAAGACCCGTCTGATCCTGGTGAGTCACATGATCTTCCTCACCGGCCAGGTGCTGCCGGTGCGCCAGGTCGTCGCGATGGGGCGCCGCAGGGGGATCCCGGTGCTGGTGGACGGCGCCCACACCTTCGCGCATCTGGCCTTCACGCAGGCCGACCTCGACTGTGACTACTACGCCACCAGCCTGCACAAGTGGCTCTTCGCGCCCCACGGCACCGGCATGCTGTACGTCCGGCGCGAGAAGATCCGCGGCCTCTGGCCGCTGATGGCGGCGCCCGCCGAGCTCGACGGGAACATCCGAAAGTTCGAGGAGATCGGCACCCACCCCGCGGCGCCCTACCTGGCGATCGGGGAGGCACTCACCTTCACGACCGGCATCGGCCCAAGGCGTAAGGAGGCGCGGCTTCGCTACCTGCGTGACCGCTGGGCCACGTGTCTTTCCCGTCACGCTCGCGTGCGGCTCCACACCAGCCTCAAGCCCGGGCTCTCGTGCGGCCTGGCGCTCGTGCAGCTCGAGGGGGTGGACTCGGGCAGGCTCGCCGACTACCTCTGGGCCAAGCACCGGATCATCGTGGCCGCCATCAAGCACGACGAGTTCGAGGGGATCCGGGTCGCTCCCAGCGTCTACACGACCCCCGACGAGATCGACCAGTTTTGCGAGGCCATCGAAGCGGTACTCGAGAAAGGACTGCCGACCGCATGAGAACCTGGCTCGCTCTTCTGGCGTGTGCCCTGCTCCTGACGGCCTGCGGCCAGCACGCGCAGGTGGTCGTCACCGACAACGCCCCCAAGGCGATCGGCCCGTACTCGCAGGCGGTACGTGCGGGCAACACCCTCTACCTGTCCGGTCAGCTCGCCATCGACCCCGCGACCGGCGAGATCGTCAAGGGCGGGATCGAGGCCGAGACGCACCAGGCCCTGGAGAACCTCAAGGCGGTCCTGGAGGCGGCCGGCTACTCGCTGGAAAACGTCGTGTCCTGCCAGGTCTTCCTCGCCGACATGGACGACTTCACGACGATGAACAAGGTCTACGCGGGGTACTTCCCGAGACAGCCGCCCGCCCGCGCCACCGTCGAGGTGGCCGAGCTGCCGAAGGACGCCCTGATCGAGATCAGCGCCATCGCCGTCCGCTAGCGCAGCGAGAACAGCGTCCACGGACGCGAGGGCAGGTCCCTGAGAAGCTCCCTCTGCCAGCCGTACTCCGGGTGCCGCTGCAGGAACTCCACGGCCACGAAATTCAGCCCGCACGGGTGGCCCATGGCGGCCCACATCTCCATGCCTTGCACCATCGCGGCGTCGGCGACCTTTGCCTGAACGGTGCCCGCCGGGCCGAACGCCTCCTGCCACGGCTTCATCCCGCGCGGCGAGAGGTCCACGTGGCCGCACAGCGTCCTCTCGCTGGGCGCGTTGGCCTTCTTCTCGTAGGCGTCGTAGTGGTCCGCGAGGAAGCGCTTGGCCGCCTCCACGTCGATTCTCCCCCTGGACTCGGGCATGAGCCGCTCCCAACACGTTCGGCGAGCGCACCCGCTCACTCCGAAATCCGTGGCCGGGAATTCCGTCTCCTCGGTCGTCAGCTTTGGGTTGACGGGGAAGTTGGCGCCCACGAAGTAGCCATCACTCGTGCGCTCGAGCGTGACGTTCTTCAATCCGAGCTCGAGACGTGCGATCTCGTTGCGCTTGGTGTCCGCAAGCAGCCAGGTGTTGGCGTAGCCGCCGTTGTTGCGATACGCCATGATCCGGACGAAGTCGTCGATGCTTGCCGAATACTGCATGGCCTTGCGGGCACGCACAAACTCGGGGACGCCGTTCGGCTCGAAGCCCTTGAACTGCGAGATCGTCGTCTCGGTAATGGCGATGCCCGCGGAGTTCATTCCGAAGTCGTCACCGCTGTGGATAAGACCCGGGAAGCCATCCATGAGGATCCCGTACCCCTTCTCCGGGCGGATGTCGAAGATGATGTTCCACCGCGACCCTTCCAGGTATCCGGACCAGTTGTTGTGCGCGATCACCGGCTGGCCGCCGCGCGTCCAACTGCCGGTGGCCACGAACGCGCTGCAACGCTGGGGTGCCGAGGATGTCTTTTGCTTGTCGAGCCAGTCGGTGTAGTAGGGCAGCTCGAGGTTGCCGTTGAGCACCACCAGGTCTGTGACATCGATGGTGACGCCGCGCGCCGCCAGACCCTCCGAGATGCCGCGCAGCTCCTGTCGGTACTCCTCCTCGACGCGCGGCCAGAAAACCGTCTCGGCAGCGGTGCGGAGGAACGCCCAATCCCGCTTCGTTTCGTGCGGCAGCGAGAGCTGGATGACCTTGATCGCGTCGGCGATCTCCGGCGCCAGGAGGTAGCCGTGCTGGAAGCCGATCTGCGCGGGAGATCCCTGCAGCCGCACCGGGATCCAGCCGCTGACCTCGGCGCCACGCCACGAGCCGGCGAGCCGGGGATCGGCCGTCGGCCCGCACGAAAGCAGGGAGGGAATAAGCACCGCCAGGAAGAGCATGACGGAAGTCACTCGTGGTTTCATTGTCGTCCTCGATCCACGGTTCACGACGGTCAGCGAGTTCAGAGCAGCGCTTCTTCCTTGAGTGTTCGCGTCATGAGGGCGGGGACCGCGGCCCGTGGGGAAATCTTTCCGGCCAGGATCGACTCGACTACAAAGGTGATCGGCATCTCGACCCCGTGGCGGCGGGCAAGCTCGGCGGCAGCGCGCGCGGTGGGCACGCCCTCCGCGACCTCGCGGCCGGCCAGGATCCGCTCGAGGGGCTCGCCGCGCCCCAGCCGCTCTCCGACGCTGCGGTTGCGCGAGAGCGCGCCGGTGCACGTGAGCACCAGGTCCCCCATGCCCGCGAGGCCCCTGAACGTCTCCTCCCGGCCCCCGAGCGTGACGCCGAGTCGCGCGATCTCGTGCAGCCCGCGCGTCAGCAGCGCCGCGAGCGCGTTGAGACCGAGCTCGAGGCCCGTCGCCATCCCGGCGGCGATCGCGATCACGTTCTTGAGGGCTCCGGCCAGCTCCACCCCGACCACATCGGAGGCGGTGTAGAACCGGAACGACTTGTCGGAGAATGCTTCCTGGAGCTCACGCAGGGCGGTAGCGTCCGTCCCCGCCAGCACTGCGGCGGTGGGCAGTCCCACCGCCACCTCGCGGGCGAACGACGGACCCGAGAGCGCCGCGAATGCCCCCTCCGGCAGGCCGAGCTCGGCGCGCACCAGCTCGTCCATGCAGGAAAGGCTCGCCACCTCGATCCCCTTGCTGGCCGAGACAAGGACCGCATCCGCGGGCAGGTGCGGACGCAGACCTCGCAGGACCTCGCGGGCGAACTGGACCGGGACAACGAACACGATCGCCCGCGCCCCGGCGACCGCAGCCGCCAGCTCACCCGTAACCTCCACCTGCTCGGGGATCGTGAAATCCGAGAGGAACAGGGGGTTGCGGCGGGCCCCCCGGATGCCCTCGACGACTTCCTTCTCGTGCGCCCACAGCGAGACCTCACACCCCACCCGGGCCAGGTGCATGGCCAGGGCGGTCCCCCAGGAGCCGGCACCGACGACCGCGACCCTCATCGCTTCTTCTCCCCCAGCCGCGGCTCCTCGCCACGCGCCAGCCGCGCGAGGTTCCCGCGGTGCCGCCAGATGATCACGAGGGCCGCCAGCACGGCGCACAACACCACCGGACCCGGCGGGCGGGAGATGAAGAAGAGCGCGACGGGGAAAGCGGCCGCAGTAGCGACGCTCGCCAGCGACACGATCCGGAACGCCAGCAACATGGCGATCCACACGCCAGCGACGACCAGCATCGGCAGCCAGGCGAGTGTGAAGAACACACCGGTCCCCGTCGCGACGCCCTTCCCGCCGGAAAAGCGCAGCCAGACCGGGAAGCAGTGCCCGACGATCGCCGCCAGTCCCGCCGCGGCCACCCAGTCCGGGTTGGCGGTCACCTGCCGCATGAGCAGGACCGCCGCCACGCCCTTGGCGATGTCGAGGATCGCAATCGGGAGGGCCACCTTCCACCCTGCGGCCCGCAGCGCGTTGGTGGCGCCGACGTTGCCCGAACCAACCTGCCGCACGTCACCCCGCCCCACCGCCTTCACGAACAGGAAGGCGAAGGGGATCGAGCCCACAAAGTACGCCACAGCCAGCATGAGCTCCCTTGCCATCACGGCCTCCCGCGCCCCCTCACGGCCCGACCCTCCAGCGCCGTAACGGCGTGTACACCGCCCCGGCGTGCCCCAGTTCGCTCTGGAAGAGTACGGCCTCCCGCGCCACGAACTCGGGGAACCGCCACTTCCCCACCTGGAACAGGAAGTGCTCCACCGCCTGCACTCCCCACGGGCGCTCCAGGCGCGCAAGCGTGAGGTGGAGCGAGAACACCCGTGCCTCGCGCGCCACACCGAGGCCCGCCGCCGCGTCCTCCATCACCCGTGCCCAGGCGTCGAGCCCGGCGGCTTGACCACCGACCCATGCGACGCGCGGGCGACGATCGTGGGGGAAGTATCCGCCCCCCCCGAGCCGGATGGTCACCGGCGAGAGGGAGGAGAGCATTCCAGCGATCGCCCTGTCCAGCCCATCCACCAGTTCCGGCGGCTGCTCGCCGAGGAACTTGAGGGTGATGTGCATCCCCTCCGGGCGCACCCAGTGCGCCGGGGGCTGGTCCCGCTTGAGGGGATCCAGTCCGTTCCGGAGAACCTCACGAACCTCCTCGGGCAGATCCACCGCGATGAACAGCCTCATCTGTCCTCCACGAGCGCACGGCGCAGCAGATCGAGGGCGAAGTTGGCGGAGAACTCCCGCACCATGTCGCGGTTGCCGCTGAACTGGTGGCGGGCGTGCCGTGCCCCGCGCGGGGTCGCCACCGCGATGTGCACCGTGCCCACGGGTTTCTCCGCGCTGCCGCCGGTCGGTCCCGCGATCCCGGTGACCGCCAGTCCGCACTCCGCCCCCAGGGCGCAGGCGCCCCTCGCCATCGCCTCCGCGGCCTCGCGGCTGACCGCCCCGTGCGCCTCCAGCAGCTCCCTCGCCACGTCGAGGAGCTTCTCCTTCAGGTTGTTGGAGTAGGCAATAGCGCCGCCGACGTACTGGTCGCTCGCACCCGGCACCGACGTGAGCTGGAAGCCCACGAGGCCGCCGGTGCACGACTCGGCGGTGGCCAGGCGCCAGCCGCGCTGGCCGAGCAGCTTGAGCACCACCCCGGGGAGCGTGTCCTCGTCCTGGCCGTAGAGGTCGAGGCCGGCCGCCGCGGCGAAAGCCGCCTCCATCTCGGCAAGTTCCTCCGCTGCCCGCGGTCCGGAGGCGGTCAGCACCAGCGACACCTGCCCGCGCGCCGCCAGGATGGTGGCGCGTTCGCGGCCGAAGCGGGTGTAGAGGGGGCTGACCCGCTGTTCCACCTGGGACTCGTAGACGCCAGCCAGGCGCAGCGTCCGGGCCTCCACGCCGCCCATCCTCACCCAGCGCGGAAGCAGGTGGGAGGTGAGGATCTGCTCGAGCTCCGAGGGGACTCCGGGCAGCAGCACCAGCGTGCTTCCCCCCACCTGCAGCAGCTGTCCAGGGGCGGTGCCGAGGGGGTTGCGCAGCACCTCGGCGCCCTCGAGGATCTCCGCCATGCGGGAGGCGATCGGCGGCACCGTGCGCCCGAGACGTCGGTACCGTGCGGCCAGCTCCTCTTCCCACCCGGGCCGGCGCACGAGGGGTAGCCCGAGGGCGCGGGAAACCCCTTCGCGGGTGACGTCGTCCGCGGTGGGGCCGAGCCCGCCGCTCACGAACACCAGCTCCGCGCGGGCGAGCAGCTCACTCACCGCGGCGGCGATCGCCCCGGCGTCGTCTTCCACGCAGCGCTTCTCGACCAGACCGTATCCGCAACGCCCCAGCAGACGGGCGACCAGCAGCGAGTTGGTGTCGAGCCGGTCGGTGCGCAGGAGCTCCGAACCCACGGCGACAAAGGCAGCTGGCCGGGGCGCCGTCATGGGGGGATTGTAGCCTCCCGGACCAGGAGGGTTGACGCCTGGCACTCCCGCAGGCTTGCGCGAGCAAGCGACGTGGGTTCAAATGGCGTCATGGACCGCGACCAGCTCGTTGCCTACCTCGACGACCTGCTGGAGGTCGAAGCGCTGGAGGACGTCGCCGTCAACGGCCTCCAGGTGGCGGGCAGCCAGGAGGTGGAGAGGCTCGCCACCGCCGTCTCGGCCTCGGCAGAGCTGTTCTCCCAGGCGGCGGACTGGGGTGCCGACGCGGTGCTCGTCCACCACGGCCTCCTCTGGCGGGGGGACGACCCCCCGCGCGTGACCGGCTCGTTCCGCCAGCGCCTGCGGCTCTTGCTCGAAAACGACCTCAACCTGATCGCCTATCACATCCCGCTGGACCGCCATCCGGCCCATGGCAACGCCGCGGTGCTGGCGCGCGAGCTCGGCCTCGACCAGCTCGAGCCGTTCGGAAGCTTCGGCGGGGTGGCGGTTG
>JALHTD010000245.1 GCA_022865555.1 Thermoanaerobaculaceae bacterium
ACTCGACCTGAGCGACGCCGAGGCGGGCACCCAGAGCTGCGTCGTGGGGGTGTACGGTCAGGACGGCACCCTGCTCGCGGACGCCGCTGCTCAGCTCGACCTCGAGGGCGCGCGGGTGCTCGGGGTGCGCACCGACAAGGCGTTCTACGCCGGCGCGGGTGACACGGTCACCGCTCTCGTGGACACGCAGGGCTCCGGATCCGGCACGCTGGCGCTCCGCGTGGACGGCAAGGTGGCGATCGCCAGGTCGGTCTCGCTAGCCGGCGTGCAGCGAATCGCCTTGTTCGTACCGGGGGCGAGCGCGGGGCGTCACGACCTCGAGGCGGTGCTGGAGGCGGCCGGCCGCTCGTCGAGCGCATCGACCTCGTTCTCGGTCGGCACGCTGCTGCCCGATCTTGCCGTGGACCTCGGCGGGGCTCAGATCGAGTCGGGAAGCGTCAGGGTCGTCGCCCGGGTGCGGAACATCGGCCAGAGCGATGCGCCAAGCACAGACCTCACCCTGTGGGACGGGGAGCCGGGCACGGGCACGCTGGTCAGCGAGCTTGCGGTCGGTTCGCTCGCACCAGGGGCTGAGGCGTTCGTGCCGGCCGAGGTCACCCTCACCGAAGGCCAGCACCAGGTGACCGGCTGGGTGGACCGCAGCAGGCGCATCGAGGAGTTCGACACGTCCAACAACGTCGCCCGCTTCGATCTCGTGGTCGGCCCGGGCGCCCAACCTCCCCCACCGCCCGGCGGGACCTCGATCCAGGCTGTGTCGCGTTCGTACCGTATCGGCGACCCGATCGTGATCGAAGGCCAGGCGCCCGACGGAACGTACTGCGCCGCGGTGGTCGCCAACGGCGTGTGGGCCATTGGGGATCCTGCTCCGTCGGCGATTCTCTCGAGCGCGACGGTCATCGCTTCGGGCGGTGTCATACCCCAAACACAAATCTGGGTCACGACCGCGCTCGGATCGTACGACGTCCTTCTAATCTCCGGGGCGTGCGGCGCCGGTGGGACGATCGTGGCGGCCTCCGACCCCGGTATCGTCTCCGGCTTCGACGTCACCGCCGACCCGATACCGGTGACGTCGGAGGTGGGGTTGCTCCTGTTCATCGCCCTGATTGCGATCCTCGGGGTCTGGCTGCTCTGGGTGCGGAGAGGGTGAGGGCTGCCGGTTTGGCGAGATCCTTCTGCCCCCCGCCGACGGCGGGGGGCATCAGGATGACAAGCAAAGGGCGGGGGCGAGCCCCGCCCCTGGTGTCATTCTGAGGGCCGCAGGGCCGAAGAATCCCATCGCGCTGCAGGCGTGGTGAGATCCTTCGGTCGTCCTGCCTCTGGCAAGACTCCCTCAGGATGACAGCCCGGTTTGGGGGCAAGCCCCGCCGCTACCGTGGACGCGCGTGACAGCCCGAGCACGCCCGGAGGGCGTGCCCCACAGAGCAAACGGCACACGGCTCGCGGCCGTTTGAACCCTTGGGGCACCTGAGGCATCTAATCGGGTGTGAAGGGAGGACCCCCATGAACCGAGTTAAGTTGTCCGGATTCCTGTTGATCCCTGTGGTGTTCTGCATCGCGGCCCTGGCCCTGGCTGCCGAGCCGCTCCGGGAGAACTTCGACCAGACGTACCCGCTCGCCGCCGGCGGCCGCATCGCGCTCTCGAACGTCAACGGCAGCGTGCAGGTCAACGTGTGGGACCAGGCCACGGTGCGCGTGCAGGCGGTCAAGGAGGCCGACACGCGCGAGGACCTCGACAAGCTCCGCATCGAGGTCAGGAACACGGCGAGCGCCGTGAACATCGAGACGCGCTACCCGGACTCGAGCGGCTCGGGGCACCGGCACCTGTCCGTGGAGTACACGCTCACGGTCCCCAAGGGCGCGGCCCTCGACAAGTTTGAGCTGGTCAACGGCAGCCTCACGGTGTCCGGCCTCGGCGGCGAGGTCAACGCCGAGCTCGTGAACGGCGAGGCGAAGCTGACGGGGCTGGCGGGCAACGTCAGCGTGGAGGCCGTCAACGGCGAGGTGACCGTGGAGCTCGAAAAGCTCGACGCCCGCCAGCGGGTGAGGCTGGAGACGGTGAACGGCGGGATCGAGCTGCGGCTGGCGGCCGGGGTTGCGGCGGACGTCGCGGCCGAGACCGTGAACGGGCACCTGAGCAACGACTTCGGGATCCCGGTGAACAAGCACGAGCACGTGGGCGCCGACATGACCGGCTCGATCGGCAGCGGCGGCGGGGACGTGCGGCTGGAGACGGTCAACGGCAAGATCCGGGTGGTGAAGAAGTAGGCAGGATTCGCCGGGGCGGGGGCACTCCCCGCCCCTGGTGTCGTTGAATGTGGGGCACGCCCTCCGGGCGTGCCTTTCCTGTCGGCTCGCGAGAAGCGCCGGCGCGACGCGCCGGCCCCACATAACGCCGGGGTGCCACTGCTCGAGCACGCGCTGCAGGTGCGGTGAGATCCTTCGGTCGCCCTGCCTCCGGCAGGGCTCCCTCAGGATGACAAACCTGGGCGGGGCTAGAGGCCGAGCTTGGCGGCGAGGGCCTTCATGGCC
>JALHTD010000246.1 GCA_022865555.1 Thermoanaerobaculaceae bacterium
AGTGGGGGTCGATCTGGAGTCGCAGAAGGAGCCAATCAAGTCCTTCGTACAGCGCTTCAAGGCCGCCAACAAAGGGGCGGCCCCGGACTTGTTCGCGGCGTGCGGGTACGATGCCGCGTTGACGGCTCTGTACGCGCTGGAGGGCGAGCCGCCAAAGGACGCCACCGAGCTTCTGCAGCATCTCATGAGCCTGGCACAAAGCAGGGGGTCACCGGCCCGCTGAGCTTCGACGAGGTGGGCAACTCGACGCACCGGCCTCGCATGCACGTCATCAAGGGTGGTCGGTTCGAGGATTTGGGCACCTCGCCCCGATCGTGAGCGAAGGTTCTCCCGCGGCTCACCCGGCTCGTCCGGCCGCGGGTGCGATCGTCATGCCGAAGCCGCCTTCGAGCAGGGTCCGCCGGTCCTTGGCCGAAGCCGCGGGTCACGCCCTGGTGGATGACCTCAGCCGACTCAAGGGTCAGTTCGACCGGGCCGGAGACGCCGCTCGCAAGAAGCTGGCACTGCTCTCCCGCCTGCGGGACGTGTGGATGACCAGGGCCGACTCGCTGTCCTCGTACCACGACCTGCTGCTGTTTCTGCGCGCCTACCCGGACAACGCGGAGGTTCTCGCGCAGGCGGAGCGCGAGCTCGCGGCGTTCGGTGCGCGTATCCAGAGGTACAAGGCGGCCCCGCGCGACGCCAATGCGTCCAAGTTCATGGACAGCGGGGTCGTCGGCACACAAGTCAGCAACGTCTTCACTCACCGTTTCGTCACAACGATCGACCGCCTCTACCCTGGCCGCATCGAGATCGACTGGGACACCTATGACGAGAGCGAGACCGCGGACCTGCTGGCGGCGATCTCACCCGCGGTCTCGTGGCACGAGAGCGATGCGATCGACAACGACGACGGCTTCGACCCCAGGGCCTGGCTGCGGCTCAGCAGGGGCCCCGGGGACGCCAGCTCGCTCGATGCGCTGCTCCGGCTCCTCTCGACGTCCGGCCTCTCGCAGGAGCTTCAGCGCACCCTGTACGCGAGCGCCGAGATCCCGGTTGTCTGGACGCTGGCGGACTTCGAGGCCTCGCGTACGGGCCGCCGCGTCCCGTTCGACCGGGTCTTCTTCCAGGACGCTGCGATGGTCGGCCGCACCTCCGACCTGCGCGCCGACCTCGCGCGCCCGGCCGTTCCGCTCAAGGCACTCTCACGGGCTCGCCGGCGCGAGCACGTCCGTGCGATCACCGAGGTCCTTGGGTCGCGTTGCCGCGAGCTGTACCCGTTGATCGGCTCGAACCCTGAGGAGGTCTACCTCTACGAGCCGGGCCGCGGCTTCCAGGTCGTCGTGTTTGGCAGCCTCCCCGAGATACGCCTGCCTCTCGAGGCCAACCACGGCCTCATGCTGGTCAGGAACGGCATCCCGATCGGCTACGGCGTGGCGGCAATGCTGTTCGACCGCGTGGAAATCGCGATCAACGTCTTCCCGGAGTACCGCTCCGGCGAGTCGTCGTTCATCTTCGAGCGGGTGGCCCACCTCTTCGTCGCGCACTTCGGCGCGCGGGTCCTGGTGATCAGGCCGTACCAGATCGGCGAAGACAACGAGGAAGCTCTCCAGTCCGGGTCGTTCTGGTTCTACTACAAGCTCGGCTTGCGGCCGGTGCGGCCGCGGGTCCGCGCTCTCGCCGAGGAGGAGCAGGCTCGGATCGCCGCGGACCGCTCCTACCGGTCACCGATGAAGACGCTGAAGAGGCTCGCCAAGAGCGACATATTCTTCCACCTCGACGCGGACAAGATGGACGGCTACCGCGAGCCGTCGGTCGCGAGGGTCGGCTACGCCGTCACGGCGTTCATTGCGCGGGACTTCGGCGGCGACCGGAGAATGGCCGAGCGCGAGTCGGCGCGCCGCGTTGCCCGGTTGCTCGGCATCTCGGACTGGAAGCACTGGTCCGCCGATGAGATCACCGGATTCCTCCGCATGGCTCCCCTGCTCGCCTGC
>JALHTD010000247.1 GCA_022865555.1 Thermoanaerobaculaceae bacterium
CGAGCGCCTGCTCTCGGCACGAGGTACGCCCGAGCCACCCGCAGGCCTCGCGGACCGAATCAAGGCCGAGATCCCGGAGGTCCTGCAGGTCGGCGGCACGGGGCTGGAGCCGGAAAACGTCCGTGCCATGCCGCCGCGCTCGGCGGGGCTGCGCCACTTCTGGCTGATCGCCGCCTCATTGCTGGTCGTGATCGGCGCCGGTTTCATGGTCGTGCGCCTGCTCGGACCCTCCGAGGACCTGGCCCAACGGATCGCGCTGGACGGGGTAACGATCGTCAAGGACGTCGTGATCAGCGTCCCGGAACGCAGCACCATCGAAGGACAAAAGCTCGCATCGGCAATGGCCCTCGAAAAGCCCACCGAGAAGGGCGCTCGGCCGGCAGCACCGCAGCAGACCCGGGGCGCCGCCGCGGACGAGTCCGCAACGCTCGGGAAGACCCAACCCGCCGCCGAAGCCGAAGCCGGAGACGCCGGGGGGACACTCGTTGCCGGCAACGAAAAGCCAGCGGCGGTTGTCCTGCCGCCCAACAGGGCGGCCGAAGAGGTCGCGATCGCCGGCTACGCCGCAGTCTCAAACGAGGCACGCTCATTGGCACCAGCCGACAAGATGGAGCGTGCAGCTGCGCCGGCGCAGGCAGCCTCGGGCAGCATCATCGTGGTGGTGCAGGACGCCGCGGGGAAACCGGTAGCCGGCGCCTTCGTGCGGCTCGACCTCGCCGACCGGCGCGACGCGAACTGCGGCTCGCGGGAGGCGGGCGCCGGCGGGGAGGCGTCGTTCTGTTGCGTGGCGCCGGGGACATACCGGCTCTGTGCGCAGCTGCCCGGTTTCGTGGCCGTGGTCGCGAGGGTTGTCGTCATCCCGGGCGCGCAGCTGAACGTGCCCCTCACCATGAGCCGACCGCCGGCCGACGGCAAGGAACACCCATGGACCTGTCCGACCCCGGGGCCTCCCGCCAGTCGCTGAAGCAGGAGCTCAGTCCTTCTCGCCCGTCACGGCGCTGAGTATCACCGTCACGACGCTGACGATCAGGGCCCCGAGGAACGCCGGCACGAAGCCGTCCACGTAGAACCCGATGCCCATCGCGGCGGCGATCTTCGCCGCGATGAGCAGCGTGAGGGCGTTGACCACCAGCACGAACAGGCCGAGCGTCAGCAGGATCAGCGGGCAGGTGAGAAGCTTCAGCAGCGGCCTGATCACCGCGTTCACGAGACCGAGGATCACGGCCATTCCCGCGTAGGCGACCCAGGCGTTGCCCTCCACGCGGATGCCCGGCACCAGCCAGGCGGCCGCAAGAAGCGCCAGAGCCGAGATGAACCATCTGACCAGCAGTCTGCCCATCGCCTCGTCCTCCCGAACGCGGCCAAGGATACGCCCCCGGAGCCCTGCGGTCATCTGCAGGCCGCTGCGGCTTGGCCTGCGCATCGGCGCCGGGGTAGACTCCGGCCCACGGAAGACCCGGAGGGACAAACCGGATGGCAAGCAAGGCGAGCAGCGGCGGGGACGCCTACGACTTCATCATCGTGGGCTCTGGCTTCGGCGGGAGCGTGTCCGCGCTCCGCCTTGCAGAGAAGGGGTACCGGGTGCTCGTCGTCGAGGCGGGAAAACGCTTTCGCCCCGAGGACTTCCCGAAGACCAACTGGAGCGTGCGCAAGTTCCTCTGGATGCCGGCGCTTTTCTGCTACGGGATCCAGCGCCTGACGCTGCTGCGGGACGTTCTGGTGCTCTCCGGCGCCGGCGTGGGCGGCGGCTCCCTCATGTACGCCAACACGCTGCTGCTTCCCCCGGACGAGGTCTTCACCCGCGACACTTGGCCGGCCGGCTCGAACTGGAAGGAAAGGCTCGCCCCCCACTACGAGACGGCCAAGCGCATGCTCGGCGTGACCCGCACGCCGAAGGTCTGGGCCGGCGACGAGTGCTTGCGCAAGTTTGCAGACGAGCTCGGGCGTGCCGACACCTTCCACCACACCGAGGTCGGTGTCCTGTTCGGGGAGAGGCCCGGGGAGGATGTGGGCGATCCCTACTTCGCGGGCGAGGGGCCGGCTCGGGCAACCTGTAACTACTGTGGCGGATGCATGGTCGGCTGCAGGTACAACGCCAAGAACACGCTGGACAGGAACTACCTGTTCTTCGCAGAGAAGCTGGGCGCCGCGATCCTCCCCGAAACGCTCGTCGCGTTGCTGGAGCCCGACGGCGCGGGCGGCTACCTCGTCCACACGCGGCGCTCCACCCGCAAGCTGCGGCGGGGCAAGAAGACGCTGCGGGCGCGCAACGTCGTGCTGGCGGCCGGTGCGATGGGAACCACGGACCTGCTCCTGCGCTGCCGCGAGGCGGGGACGCTGCCTTCCCTTCCCCAATCCCTGGGTCACTACGTCCGCACCAACAGCGAGGTGCTCGGCGGCACGACGGCGCGCCGCGGGAACGTGAACTACTCGGAGGGGATCGCCATCGCCAGCGGCTTCTACGCCACCCCCGACACTCACCTGGAGGTGGTGCGCTATTCGGAGGGCTCGGACTTCATGTCGTTCCTGGCGACGCTGCAGGTCGACGATGGCACCCGCCTGACGCGGCCGCTCAAGTGGCTATGGACCTGCCTCCGCCACCCGCTCGATTTCCTCCGCTCCCTCAATCCGTACGGCTGGGCCAGGCGCACCGTGATCCAGCTCGTCATGCAGACGGTGGAGAACTCCATGCAGCTCGTACGACGGCGCCACTGGTACTGGCCGTTCACCAGGAAACTGGGAAGCCAGCGCGACCCCGGCCAGCCTCCGATCCCGAGCTACATCCCGGTTGCGAATCAGGCGGTACGCTCGATCGCCAGAGCCATCGGCGGCTACCCCGGTAGCGCCGTCAACGAGGTGGCGCTCAATATCCCGATCACCGCGCACATCCTGGGCGGCGCGTGCATGGGAACGGACCCGGACCGGGGCGTGGTGGACGAGCACAACCGCGTGTTCGGGCACGACGGCCTTTGGGTCGTGGACAGCGCCGCGGTCCCCGCCAACCTCGGGACAAACCCAAGCCTCACGATCACCGCGATCGCCGAGCACGCGATGGCCGCGATCCCGCTCAAGCACCCTGCCCAGGGGTTGCGTCCGCTGCCTGCGCAGGCGAGGGCAGCTTCCGTTGCGGGGGGGCCGCGTCCGCTCCACCCGCCAGCCGGACGCTCGTAACCCCCTGAGCCCCCCGCGCTCGCCCGGCCGGAGGCCCGGCTCGCGTCCGTCGGCAACCCTCAGGCGCAACGGGACCCTTCCGCGCCTCGCGCGTCAGGGTGACCCGCGTTCGCTCAAGCGCGAACGCGGGTCAGCCGCGAACAGCGGCGGCCATGACCCCAAGGAGCTTCCAGATCGAGGGCCGGACCTCGAAGCCGGCGATGCGCCGCCCGACCAGGTGGGCGGTGCGGCAGGTGACGAACCACGGCGGCGTCGGCCACGCCCTGAACGGCCCCCGGAAGACGGTCTTCTGGACCCGCGAGAACATCAGCGTGTCGTGCACCACGCCGACGCCCGACTGCACGTCGAAGATGTCGCTCCCCGCGAAGGCCCCCCACGGAGTGACGGCGAGGGCGTACCCCGCCGCAGCCCACTGGTTGAGCGAGACCGTGCCGTAGCGCAGGTCGGCCACGGCGCGCTCTACCGCCGCGGACCTCCGGGTCGCGCAGCGATCGAGGGTGCACGATCAGGCCGGCCGCCAGCGTCCCCCACACGATCTCGTTCACGAACGACACTGCCCGGTCCACGAACTCGGGGATGGTGGGCGCAGCGATCGGGGTCTCCCCCATGATTCCGCAGAACGCCTCGGTCGTGAAGCAGATGTCGCCGTCCCTGGCCGGATCGAGGTTTGGGATCAACGTCCAGGGGAGCCGGTCGGCGGTCCTGCCGCCGAACTGTTCCCCCTCCGGGTGCTTGGCCAGGAACGCGGCGTACCTTTCCTCCGCACCGGGGTAGTACGCGTATCGGGGCGGGACCGCGGCGAGCACCTTGCGCAGCGCGGCCAGGAACGCGTCCCGCTGCGGCCACCCCGCCCAGGTCACGATCACCCGGCTCGTGACGCAGTTGAAGCCGCCGTTGTACA
Source organism: Thermoanaerobaculaceae bacterium (assembly GCA_022865555.1). Lineage (GTDB taxonomy): Bacteria > Acidobacteriota > Thermoanaerobaculia > Thermoanaerobaculales > Thermoanaerobaculaceae > RBG-13-68-16. Next base: position 4,073 of record JALHTD010000247.1, read on the forward strand.
TCAACTGGGTCGCCACGTTGGCGGCCTGCAAAGCCAGGTCGGAGTCGCGCCACGGCCCCGGAACGACGATCACGGGGGTCACGTTCCCCAGCTCACTTGTGATCTTCTTCACAAGGACCGGTCGCCGTTCCGCCTTGCGGCGCGCGCCCTCCTCACCCTTTCCGAACACGATCGCGTCGTGGGTCCGGTCGGAGCCGGTGATGTGGATCTCGTCCACCCCCTCGTGCCTGCACAGGTACTCGCCCTCCGCGGCCCCGCCGTACACGACGTGAAAGAAGCCCCTCGCGATCAGCGCCCGAAACCCCTCGGCGATCACGGGGCCGAGGTAGGCGTTGACCGGGTTCATCTTGAGCAGCACAACCTGCTTCTCGACGAAGAGCTTGTAGAGGGCGTCCATCGGCGCGATCGAGGAGATGTTGCCGGCGCCCAGCACCAGCACCACGCTGCCCCCCGCGCCCTTCTCGCGGTACGCCAGCGCCTGGCTCTCCGGCAATTCCTCGAGGGTGAGCCCTGGCTGCATCCACACCTCGCCGGTGAAGCCCCGGTAGAGGAGGCGGTCCCAGACGTCCGACGGGAAGGCCCGCGCCACCACCTGCCCGTTGGCCCGAGTGGAAACCGGTCCGGGGATCCTGGGGCGGCCGTGCGCTGCGATTGCGGCAAGCGACCGGCGCAGCAGCCGCAGGTTTCTCAGCACCAAGTATGGGCCGGTGATCCACTCCTCACCCGCCGCAGGGTCGTCGGGCGCGATCCCCTTGGCCTGCAGCGCGAGCGTGGCCCAGCGCTCGGACACCCGGGCGACGTCGCGCCGCAGCTCCTCGACCAGCGCGATACGCTCCGCCAGCGGCAGAGCCGCCCATTCGGCCGCGTGCCCTCGCAGCTCCTCCACCGCGAGGTCGAGAGCCTGCCGCGACGACGGCGGCATGATCCCGGCCACCTCTGGTATCGCCGCGCTCCCCCGCCGAATCGCCTCAACCGGCATGACCACCTCCCCGCCCACAAGGTCGAAACCGTACTGTACCTCAGAGCGATTTCTGAGCGGGCCGCGGTACTCACCCCGGGCGGGGGTGCCCCTCTGCACGGGGTCCTCTGCCCGTCATTCCCCTGAGCATCCGCGGTGGACCCGGCCTCGTGCGGCCTTGCGGAGACCGATTTGGCGTCTTACAGTTCAGGCATCAGAATCCGAGCCCCGGTCATTACCGGCTGTCTCTTGCTTGCCGCAACGCCCCTGGCGTACGTGCAGAGCAGGACTTCGCTCGAGATCGCGCCGTTCATCGGCTACCGCTTCGGCGACGGCGCCATGCCTCTTGGTGACGGCGCCTCAACCTAGTAGCCTTCACGAATGAGACTCCGGCCCCTGTTCATCGTCACCTGCATGCTGTGCGCCGCGGCACCCCTGGCCCACGCTCAGGGCAGGGCCTCGGTCGAGATCGCGCCGTTCATCGGCTACCGGTTCGGCGGCAGCGTGGGCGACACCTTCAGCGCAGCGACCTACGGCATCGACGGCGCCGCAAGTGCGGGCGTGACGGTCTCCGTCTCCGTGGGCAAGACCACGGCCATCGAGCTCCTTTTCAGCAGGCAGGACACCGGTGTGGACGTTTCTGCCTACCCCTCCACCCAGCACCACGAGCTCACCATCGATCACTTGATGGCCGGCGCCGTGGGCGAGTTCCCGGGCCACGGCGGTCGCGTGCACCCGTTCATGGAGGCCTACCTCGGTCTGACCCGGATCCAGAGCAGGGACGCGAACGGCGGCTACTCCACCTACGGCTCGGCGGCGGTAGGGGGCGGGGTCAAGCTCGACCTGTCGAGGTACCTGGGCGTTCGCCTCGACGCCCGCGCCTACGCCATCTTCGTCAGCAGCAGCGCCGCCGCGGCATGCGGCGGCGGCTGCGCCTTCGCCTTTTCGGGGGACGCGATGTTCCAGGGCGAGGTGGCGGCGAGCCTGGTCCTCAAGCTCTGACGGCCCCGCTGGCGAGCGCACCCTCCATGGCCCGCACCGGAGTGCCTGCGCCTCCGGCTGCTCAGCCGCGCCGGCGCACGCCGCGCTGCTTGAGCCGGTCCAGCAGCACGGCGCCCAGGATCACCAGCCCGAGGATGACTTTCTGGCTGTAGCTCTCCACGTGGGTGAGGTTCATGCCGTTCTGAATCACCGCGATGATGAAGGCCCCGACCAGGGTGCCGGGGATCGTGCCTTCCCCGCCGGCCAGGCTGGTCCCGCCCACCACGACCGCCGCGATCACGTACAGCTCGTACATGAGCCCGTAGGTGGGCGCTCCGCTGCGCAGCTGTGAGGCCATCACCACGCCGCCGAGGCCGGCGAGCGCCCCGCTCGCGGTGTAGACGAAGAGCAGCACGGCCGCGACCCGCACGCCGGCCAGGCGCGCCGCCTCTGCGTTCCCACCCACCGCATAGATGTAGCGGCCCAGCGTCGTCCTGGACATCAGCACGTGGGCGGCCGCGTACAGCACGCCCATCAGCAGAACGGCCCAGGGGATCCCCAGCACCGGGTCGGCCCCGCGCCCGAGCAGCACGAAGCTCTGGGGCAGCTTGTAGACCGGCCGTCCCTCCGAGATGATGTAGGCGAGCCCGCTCGCCACCTGCATCACCGCAAGGGTGGCGATGAACGGTGGGATCTTGAAGCGCGTGATCATCAGCCCGGAGAAGGCCCCGATCCCGCCGCAGAGCGCCAGCGTCGCGGCCCCGCCCAGAACCATCGCGCCCGCGCCGGCCCCCTCGCCTCCCATCCTCCCGATCAGCGAGGCCGTCACCACGGCCGCAAGCGCGATGAGGCTTCCCACCGAGAGGTCAATCCCCCCGGTGACGATGACCATCGTCATCCCGACCGCGAGGATCGCGATGACCGCGATCTGGTTGGCGACGTTGCGGAGGTTCTCCGGCAACAGGAACGTCGGCCAGCGGTAGGAGGCGGGCGTGAGCACCTGCGCACCGGCCAGTTGCGGCAGCGACTCCAGGATGCTCCTCACCACGGGCGCCGAGGCCTGCGTGGTGGCCACGACGCAGCGGGTGACGCCCTGCTCCGCCGCCCGCGCCAGGACGGCCCTCGCCTCTGCCGGTTCGCCCGTGACTACCACAGGGGCCTTGCCGGTCCGTTCCCGAACGCGACGGGCAAGAGTGTCGGCGAAACGCGCGTCCTCCTCGCCGCCCCGCCCGATGATGATCACCGTTGTGCCCTCGAGTTGCGTGCCCTCGAGCTGCCGCGCCAGCGAGCGTGCCGCGGCCTCGCCGGCCGGCTGCTGCTCCTGAATCGTCGCCACCGAAAAAAACGCGGCCAGGAGCACCAGCACGCCCAGCATCCCGTAGCCGGAGAGCAGGCGCGACAGCAAGGAAGGGCCCCGATCGGTCGCGTCCGCCATCGTCACCCCACGGCCATTTCGAGCACCTGCTCCTGCGTTGCGGCGGCCGCCTCCTGAATCTCGCCCGCGACCCGTCCGCGGTGCATGACCAGAATTCGATCGCTCATGCCGAGCACCTCGGGCAGCTCGGAGGAGATCATCACGACCGCCTTGCCCCGGGCGGTCAGCTCGTTGATCAAGAGGTAGATCTCGTGCTTTGCGCCCACGTCGATGCCGCGCGTCGGCTCGTCGAAGATCAGCACGCGCGAGTCGCGCTCGAGCCAGCGGGCGAGCAGCAGCTTCTGCTGGTTGCCCCCGGAAAGGTCCCGGGCGGGTTGTCCCGGCCCGGCGAGGCGGATCCTGAGGCTCGCCACGAACCGTTCGAAAGCTGAAAGCTCCTTCCTCCTCCGGATCCACCCCCAGGGGGACCAGCGGTCCAGGTTGGGCAGCGCGAAGTTGTCGCGGGCCGAAAGGCCCAGCACCAGCCCTTCGGCCTTGCGATCCTCCGTCAGGAGGCAGATCCCGTGCCGGATCGCGTCCCTTGGGGTGCGGATCACCACCGGGCGGCCGTCGAGCAGGATCTGTCCGCGTTGGGGAGGGTCCGCCCCGAAGATCAGCCGAGCGAGGTCCGTGCGCCCCGCTCCCACCAGCCCTGCGATCCCCAAAACCTCTCCGGCCCGAACGGAGAACGACACGTCCGAAACCCGCCCGCCCGAAAGGTTGCACACCGAAAGCACCTCGGGGCCGCTCGTGGCGCGCACCTTGGGGAACTCCTGGTCCAGCGGGCGGCCCACCATCAGCTCCACGAGCCGCTCGCGCGTGAGGTCGCGAGCTGGCCAGGTCCCGAGGGTGGCGCCGTCGCGCATCACCGTCACGCGGTCCGCGATCGCCATCACCTCGTCCAGCCGGTGGCTGACGAGCAGCACGCCGATGCCCTGCCCACGCAGCTCGCGGATCACTCGGAACAGCCGCTCCACCTCACCCGAGGCCAGTGCCGCCGTGGGTTCGTCCATCACCAGCAGGCGCGGGTGCTCCATCAGCGCTCGCGCGATCGCTACGAGCTGCTGCTGCGCCACCTCAAGGGTCCCCACGCGGACGCCGGGGTCGAGGTCCACGCCCAGGCGAGAGAGCGCCTCGCGTGCACGCCTGCGCTCCTCGGCGGCGGCGATGAAGCCCAGCCGAGCCTGCTCCCGGGCCAGGAAGAGGTTTGCCCGCACCGAGAGTGCGGGAATCAGGTCCAGCTCCTGGTAGATGGCGGCGATACCGGCGTGGGCCGCCGCCAGCGGTGAGGACCAGCGGACGGGCGCGCCGTCCAGCTCGACGGTGCCTCCGTCCGCCTCGTGCGCGCCGGTCACGATGCGAATCAGGGTGCTCTTGCCCGCCCCGTTCTCTCCCACCAGGGCGTGCACCTCGCCGGCCCGCACGTCCAGGGCGGCCTCGCGCACCGCCAGCACGCCGGGGAACTCCTTCCGGACGCCCGCCAGACGGAGCAGCGGCGCGCCGGTGCCCGCCACGGCGCCCTCACTTCCCGGCGAGGGCATCGTCCTTAGTGAACAGCCTGCAGGGAATGAGGTGCACCGGCGCCACCTTCTCGCCAGCCATGTAGGCTGCCACGGCCTTTATCGTCTCCGCGCCGATGGTGTGCGGCTGCTGGACGACGTCGGCATAGATCTTCCCGGCGCGGATCGCCTGCCGGGCCTCCGGCATCGCGTCGAAGCCCA
>JALHTD010000248.1 GCA_022865555.1 Thermoanaerobaculaceae bacterium
ATCGGGACCGAGTGATCGAGCGATCCCTCGTTGTTTCGGGTGCGGCTGCTCTCCTGTGGCTTGCCGCCGCCGCGAGCGGGCTCGTGCGCCGCCGCAAGGCCTGACACCAGGGGCGCGGCAGCGCGGGCGCGCTCAGGCGCCTGCCGCCCCGCCCGCGCTTGGCGCACCGTCGCGGTGGACCGTCCAGCGCGGGTGGCCGTACCGCTCGCGCTCGAGCAGCGCCGCACGCGCGGCCTCCTCGGAGGTCAAGCCGGAAGGAACGAAGCCGACACCGAGGGTCTCGGCGAAGCCGGCCGCGATCGCCTCGGCCAGCACCTCGGGCCGCGGCGGCGCTCCCAGGAGATCCGAAAGGGTCACCACCGCGGAGCGCAGCGAGACATCGTCAGGAAGGCCGAGGCACCCGGCCTGCAGGGAGCCGCCCCACCCCTCCAGGATCGATCCGTGCTGGAGGATCGAGCCACCCTGGCGCCGCATCGCCGAGCCCACGAGCTTGCGACCCAGCGCGACCACCTCGCCTTCGGCCGGCCCGATGAAGCAGGGGATGACCTCGGTGGGGCTGATGTGCCCACCTTCCGGCTCGTCCGAGAGGCCGGCCGGCACGCCAAGTTTGCCGAATCCGGCCACCAGCGCGCGGCAGATCGTCCGGTACGCCGCCTGGAGGTCGTGCGAGAAGGGCCCGCGCCCGAGGGGGGCCAGCACGGAGTAGGTGAGCTCCAGATGGTGCAGGACGGCGCGCCCGCCTGTCGGGCGGCGCACCACATCCACCCCGTGGGCGGCACAGAACGCCACGTCGGCCGCCTCGTACGGTTGCGAGAAGCCGAGCGAGAGGCACGGGGGCCGCCAGCGGTAGAGGCGCAGCACCGGCGGGGAGGACGCGGCGTCCACCGCCTCCACCAGCGCCTCGTCCACGGCCATGTTCCAGGCGCCGGGGTGAGCATCGTCGAGGATCAGCCGCCCCTGCACGGCCCGAAGTGTAGCCCGAGGGCGCCGCCCCTCACGCCCTCCGGAACTTCATGGCGCGGTCGTAGGGGGTGATGTCCACCAGCTCGCCGGCGCTCACCTGCCCCTTGACGGAGTGCCAGAACTCCACCGTAAACAGATCGCCGAGGACGAGCTCGAACACGCCCTTGAGGCGCTGCGGGATGCCCGAGTAGCTCCGCATCTCGTCGATGAAGAAGTCGTTGGCGGTCGCGACGATCCTGTCCTCCTCGGGCGCGAGCTCCTCGCTCTCGTCGTAGGCCCCGGGCTTCCGGGAGAAGCTCGCGTGCTCGATCGGGATCACGTCGTCGTAGTCGAACAGCACGACCCTTCCGCGCCTGGTGACGCCGTAGTTCCACGTGTTGAAGAGGTCGCTGGGGAAGATCCCGGTCGCCGCCAGGCCCTTCAGGAAGTACCCGAAGTCCACGATGGTGCGCCGGAGCGCCTCCGGTTCGCGCTCTACCCCCAGTTCTTCAGGCGCGGCCAGATGTCGCGAAACGTCCAGCCCTTCGGCTCTCGGCAGACGAACACGGTGAAGTTCTGCGAGCGCATCGAGTAGGGGTTCGCGACGACCGCGGCTTCCTGCACACTCCCGAAGAGCCTCTCGAGCGACTCCCTCCTGTCGCCGAGCACGATCGCGATCTCGCCGGTGTGGTCGCGCGGACCCCAGTACCAGTAGGTCAGGTGCCCGGAGATCGCCTTGGGGAGGCCGAGCTTCGGGCCGTAGAAGTCGATCGCGCCGGCCTGGCCGTAGTCCTGCCCGAAGATCGCGGCCCTGGCGCGCTCCTCCGGCGGCAGGGCGTGGTACACCTTTGCGACGGTCTCGGCCATCTCGGGCCACCCGAAGCGGTCGGCGAAGAACTGCGGCAGCGCGCTGGTACGCCGGTGCTCGAGCTGCGGCATCCCCATCCCGATCGCCCGCGCATATCGGATAAACGTCTCGGGCTCGAGCACCGGCGTGAACATCGGTGCCAGGATGGCGCCCGAAAAGGCGACCACCGCCACGTAGGCCGGCCTGAGCCAGGCTAGCCTCGGCCGCGCGAGACAGCTCTCCAGCGCGACGCCTCCGGCGGCGATGAGCATCGGATAGGCCGACGCAAGGTAGTACGTCCGCCCGTGGGTGGCGATGAGCGTCGCGAGTGCCACGAGGTAGGCCAGGCCGAGCGCGCGGTAGGACCGGGCGGCGCGGCTGGCGAGCAGCCAGGCGAGGCCGCCGACCCAGACCGGCGCCGCCAGCGGGTTCATGAAAAGGAACTGCTGGCCGACGAACGCCAGGGGCGAGAGCTCGACGTTGCGCTGGTTGCGCCGGATGTTGGCCAGCTGCTCCAGGTGCGGGAAGTGCTGCTGGATCATCCAGACGAGGTTCGGCAGGAAGATCAGGAACGCGACCAGCCCGCCCAGCAGGAACCAGCGGTTGGCCATGAGACGGCGCTCCGGAACCGCCACCAGCGCCACGACGAGGGCAAACCCGAACACCAGAACGGTGTCCTTGTTCTCGAGCCCGAGGCCGGCCACGGCGCCGAAGGCGACCCACCAGCGAGGCTCGCCCTGGATCACGCGCACCAGCGCATAGGCCATGCCGGTCCACACCAGCGGCTCGACCGCGTTCATGGAAAGGATGCTGTAGAACGCCAACAACACCGGTGCGAGCGCCGTCGCAAGGGCAGCGAGCCCCTGCGCGAACCGGCCGCCCCCCAAACGGCGGGTGAGGCCGCCGACCAGCAGCACGAGGCCGGCGCCTTCGAGGGCGGGGAGCAGCCGGATCGCCACCATCGAGTCGCCGAACAGGGAGCGCGCGAGCCACGCCTGCAGCGCCGTGAGAGGCGGCATGTCCACGTACCCCCACGCCAGGTGCTCGCCGCACGCGAAGAAATACAGCTCGTCCACGAAGATTCCGTAGACGCCCGCAGTGACTAGCCGAAACGCCAGTGCGGCTGCGGCGACGGCCGCGACGATGACGAGCCCGCTCTCGCCGCGCTCCGGACGCACGGACGCCTGTCCGGCATCCGAGACCGCTGCGTGCGATGATCCGCCCACCGTCCCGACCCCCACGGCGCTGCACGGCGCGCGACGACTGTAGCATTCACCGCTGCGCCTCGACACGTACAAGCCTTCCGCGCACGTGCAATCGCGCCGCAGGGGCCCAGGACGGATGGGACGGAGTGACGCCTAGTGCGGCAACGTTGAATCGCCGGCAGCCGCCCCTCCCGAGGGGTTGCCTGCCGGCGCGCGATCAACCTTTGCGGACGCTGTCTGGCCGCTAGCCAGCAGCCGGACCAACGGCAGCCTGGAGTCATCGGATCTCTTCTTGTAAGTGAACTCGATCTTCTGGACTGCCTTCGGGCCGCCAGGGATCTCTATTACAGTGGTTTCGCCGCCCGCGCCCAGGAACTTGTTCAGTGTCACATCGATGGGTTGCCCGTCCGCAACGTACACTTTGACGGCTGCGATCTGGAGGGAGCTCCCCGTGACCTGCAGCTTCAGTTTGGCGAACGTGCCCGGATCGCCGACCACCTTGATCACTTCGGGGTTGGTCCGCAGGTCTACGACCCTCTGCCCCAGCTGCTGCCAGTCCTCTGCTGTAACCGTGGCTGCCGCCACCACCATACACACCCCAACGAGAAGCACCAAAGAACGGTTGGACCTCATGGCATCTCCCTTCTCCGCCGTTGTGGCGGGACACTGAAATGGTTCCAAGGCACCCGCCACCCGATGTGGCGGCCCGTACTCATGCCCAGTACGCACCACAAAGTCGGAGGTTTCTCCACGTCGATGTTCAGGGGGTTTCCGGCCCGAGGCTACCGCGGTCCATGCAAACGGCGACACCACTACCTTTGTGAGCGGGCGGCACGACCCGAGCACTCTAGTCCTGCAGAGCCCCGACGAGCCGACGCGTCACCGGCGCAGGCCGGATCCGGACAGCGTTTAACGCGTGCCCCGACACGCACTCCTGCAACCGGGTGCCGCGCCCGCTCGCAGCTCCAATACGAGTTGAGCCCGCTTCGGGTTCCCGGGCACAAAGCAGAGGCAGAATGCAACGCAACTGGTCAACTCGGAGAGAGACAGCGGGGACGATCGCGTCCCCGTGCTCGTGGGTGAGCACCCTGGCGCGGGCGCGGCGTTCCGTCGCCTCGCCAGGCGGGAGAACCCCTCACGCACGCTGCACTCTTCGCGGCTCAGAGCAGCGCAGTCCTGTACGCCATCGGGATCGTGATGTCGGCGCGCCCGCGCCACCGCTCGATCCGCCGGATCGCCTCCGCACCCTGGCTCTTGACCTTGTCGAACAGCTCCCGGTAGGACGCGAAGCGCTGGACGGCGTCGAAGTCCTCCGTGCGCCGCGTCCCGCGCGCCGAAACCGCCGCCCAGGAGGCTGCGACCTTTTCCGTTTCGTCGACCGCGTGCGCCCACGGCGAGCCGGGCGCGTGATCGATGATCACGATGTCCGGCACGAGGGTCGCGGCGTGTGCGAGCGCCCCGCCGCGATCCGGGATCTCGTGCAGAGAAAACTCGAACAGCACGACATCGGCGCGCTCCGTGACAGCCATGAAATCCTTCTCGAGGAGGACAAACCTGTCCTCGATCCCGAGTGCCCGGGTGCGCTCGGCCAGTGCAGCGAGTGCTGCACTGTCGGGGTCGACGGCGATCACCTTTCGGGCGACGAGCCCGTAGCCGGCGAGCTGGCCGCCGCCGGCCCCCACCGAGATCATGGTCCTGTCGTCAAACTCATAGAAAGCGAGGAGGTTTGCGAGAACCGCAGCGACGTCGGTGGCCATCTCTCCTCCCGGCGCGGGCGAGCGTGCCCGCCACCCGGGATACGTCGTCGTGGCCTTGGGGTTGCGGCCGGAATGTGCCGTTTGCCGACGTTTCTTTCGGTCGGACCGGGCCGCACCATGGTCCCTGCTTGTCTTTTCGCGGTCGGGTCGCTACGCTCCAGGATCGCCCGGTACTCCGGGTGATGGAGGCGAGATGCAGATCTCCCGTCGTGCCATCTCGATCCAGGAGTCCCCCATCCGCAAGCTGGCGCCGCTCGCCGCTTCTGCCCGCGCGCGCGGCATCAAGATCTTCAACCTCAACATCGGCCAGCCGGACGTGCCTACCCCGCCGGAGTTCCTGCGCGCGGTGTGCGGCTTCAAGGACAAGGTCCTGGAGTACGGGCCCTCCGACGGCCTGCCGGAGCTGCGCGAGGGAATGGCGGCCTACTTCGCCCGCTACGAGATCGCGCTCGACCCGGGAGAGATCCTGATCACGAACGGCGGCTCCGAGGCCATCCTGTTCGCCTTCAACGTGGTGGCGGACCAGGGGGACGAGATCATCATCCCCGAGCCGTTCTACACCAACTACAACGGCTACGCCGAGATGGCCAGCCTCAAGGTGGTGCCGGTGCGCACCCGCGCCGAGGACGGCTTCCACCTGCCGCCGGACGATGTGCTGGACGCCGCGGTCACGCCACGCACCCGCGCGATCCTCGTCTGCTCACCCAACAACCCTACGGGCACCGTGCTCACCTGGGAGGAGCTCGAGCGCCTCGCGGCGTTCGTCCGGCGCCACGACCTCTTCCTCATCGCGGACGAGGTGTACAAGGAGTTCACCTACGACGGCCGCCGCCACCGCTCGGTGCTGGAGCTCCCCGGGATCGAGGAGCGGGTGATCGTGGTGGACTCGATATCCAAGCGCTTCTCGGCGTGCGGCGCCCGGGTCGGGGCGGTGATCTCCCGAAACCGCGAGGTCATGGCCTCGGTGCTGAAGTTCGGCCAGGCCCGCCTCTGCCCGCCGACACTCGAGCAACTCGGCGCGATTGCCGCCTACCGGCTCGACGAGAGCTACTTCGACGCGGTGCGGGCGGAGTATCAGCGCCGCCGCGACGTGATGTACGAAACTCTCACCCGGGACCCCGGGATCGTCCTGAAGCGGCCGCGGGGGGCCTTCTACATGATCGTCAAGATGGCCGGAGTGGAGGACAGCGACGACTTCGCCCGCTGGCTGCTCGAGGAGCACCAACTGGGAGGAGAGACCGTGCTGGTCGCCCCGGCCGGCGGCTTCTACGCCACGCCCGGCGCGGGCAACGACGAGGTGCGCATGGCGTACGTCCTCGAGGTCCCCAAGCTGGAGCGCGCCATGGAGGTCTTCCGGGCCGGCCTCGAGCGCTACCGCGCCCTGTGCCACGCCGCCACCCACGCGGTGTGAGGCCTTCCACGGCGGAAGATGACCGGTGAGCAGCGACCCAGAGGCTGTGCCAGGCGTCCCGGTCGGCGAGATGGTGCTGACCTGGACGCTGCTGGTGGCCACCTGCACGGTGGGCGCCCTCGTGACCGGCGAGTTCACCCGGATCTCGCTGCGGGCCGGTGCGCTGCTTCTGCTTGCCGGGGGCCTGCTGGCGCTCGCCTCGGTACGCGCCCTCGGTCGCGGGCGCGAGCTCGTCACCCGCGGGCCGTACCGGTGGGTGAGGCACCCCTACTTCCTCGGGATCCTCGTCATGCTGGTGGGGGCGATCGTCGCGTTGCGGTCGCTCCCGGCGCTGATCCTGTTCTACCCCGCGGTGCGCGTGACGGTCATGCGCGCCCGACGCGAGGAGCACAACCTCGGCCTGCGGTTTGGTGATGCGTATCACGAGTACCAGCAGCGGGTTGCGATGATACTGCCGCTGCGACCGCCGCTCCCGCGGGCCCAGCACCCGGGGGCGCCCAGCCAGACTCCCGGGGCGTGACCGGCATCACGCCGTGACCTGCGTCACCGTCCCACCCCATCCAAAGATTTAGGCTTTTAGTAGGAGATACAAGCCATGCGCTGCGTGCACCTCAAGGCTTTCGTGTCCCTGGGCGTGGCGTCGCTCGCGGTCGGCATCGCGGGCGCGGCGTCCATCGTGCCGCCCGCGAACCTGGGCGAGCTGGCCCAGATGAGTGAGGCCGTGGCCCTTGTCCAGGCCGGCACCTCGCAGACGGTTCAGCGCGGGTCGCTTCTCTTCACGCTGACGGGTCTCCGGGTCCTGCAGTCGGTGGCAGGGCCGCTCCAAGTGCGGGAGCGCATCACGGTCGAGGCCCCCGGCGGCGAGCTGGACGGCATCGGCTGGATGGTCGCCGGATCCCCGCGCTTCGAGCCGGGGCACGTGTACCTCCTCTTCCTGGACCAGAGGCCGACCGGCGAGTGGCAAACGCGGATGCTCGCCTACGGCCTCCTGCACCGCATCCTCGGGCGCG
>JALHTD010000249.1 GCA_022865555.1 Thermoanaerobaculaceae bacterium
GATATCGAACTGGCCGAGGAGTTTGCCGCCAAGTTGAACGCGCGCGCCCTGCGCATGGAGGGCACCTGCACCGGCGCGCCCGGCATCGGGCAGGGCAAGATCGGCTTCATCGAAGGCGAGATCGGTGTCGCGCACGCCGTCCCAGTGCGGTGTCGTCCACAGCGGCACCTTGACCAGCACGTCGTAGGTCGGCAGCCACGCGGCCAGCAGCGGCTCCCAGCTCGACTGCGGCCCGGCCGCGTGGTAGAGGTAGCAGTAGTTGTCGAGCACGGAGCGGTCGCAGATCACGAGCGGGTGGTCGGCCTCCGCCTCGAGCTCCCACGCCATCTGCGTGTGCAGGATCCAGCCCTGAGCCGCCGCGCTGGTCTCGCGATTGATCGGCAGCGGGCAGCGGCGCGCGACCTCGCGGACCAGCTCGACGTCCACGTCGCGCCGCTTCAGCCTGGCCGCGAGCTCGAAGCACAGGGTCGTCTTGCCGACGCCGTGGGTGCCGATGAGCGCGACCTTCACTCCGGCACCCCGTCCTCGAGTGAGGAAAGCGCCGTGAGCAGCGCGGCGCCGTCGCGCGGGCGCTGGTCGCGATCCTTGGCGAGGCAGCGAACGATCAGGTGGGAGAGCGCCGGCTCGAGATCGGGCGCCAGCGCCTGCGGGTCGGGCGGCGTCTGCTCCAGATGGGCGCGGAGGATGTTTCCGGTGGCGAAGGGCAGCGAACCCGTCGCCATCTGGAAGAGCGTGACGCCGAGGGCGTAGATGTCGGTGCGTGTGTCGGGGTCCTCGCCGAGGATCTGCTCGGGGGCCATGTAGTACGGGGTGCCGGTCGCGCCCGAGGCGGAGAGGTTGAGCTCGTCCAGGCGGCGTGCGATGCCGAAGTCCAGGATCTTCACCTGGCGGCGGTCGGCCAGGATCATGTTGGCGGGCTTGAGATCGCGGTGTACGACTTGGCGGGTGTGGGCGTACCCGACGGCGTCAACGATCTGTCTCAGGAGGTTCAGCAGGTTGAGGCGGACGAACGAGCCCTCCTCGCGGATCAACTGCAACAGCGTCGGCCCCGACACGAACTCCATCGAGATGTAGAACGACGAGAAGCCGCGGTCGAAGTCGTAGATGTGCACGATGCCGGGGTGAGAGAGCGCGGCCGCGGCGCGCGCCTCGCGTTCGAAGCGGCGGATGGCATCGGGGGTGTGCTGCCGGGGGTTGAGGATCTTGATCGCCACCGTGCGCCCCAGCCGTGTGTCGCGCGCCCGGTAGACGACGCCCATGCCGCCGCGGCCGAGCTCCTGCTCCAGGACGTAGCGCGAGGCCGCGTCGGTGATCGCCCCGGCACGCGAGTCCGGGGGAGGCGTGATGCCGGAGCCGGAGGATGCCGCCTGCTCGTCGGCGGCGCGCTGCGCGGCGACGATGTGCAGCCGCTGGACCGCATCCTGGTACCCGTAGTCGAAGTCGACGACCCGCTGCCACGCCGCCTCGGCGGCCCTCAGGTCGCCGTGCTCCTCGAGCAGCTCAGCGAGCGAGTAGAACGCGGGGAGCAGCTCGCGCCGAACCGGCAGGCCGGCGATCGCCCTCTGGACCACGGTGATCGCCGTCGTGACCTCGCCCTCGCTCTGCAGCCACGAGCCGACCTTCACCAGCGATTCGACAAGGTTGGGGAAGGTGCCACCGTAGGCGGAGAGGAACTCCCACGCTCCGCGCAAGTCGCCCTGTTCGAAGAGGATGTTGAACCCGTCCTCGACCTGCCCGATGCGGCCCAGGAGCTGGGCCCTCTCTTTCACCAGCCCGGCGCGGGCGAGCACCTCGTCGGCGCGGATGACGTCGCCGCCACGCTCGAAGCAGCGCGCGGACTCCAGGTCCTCCCCGACTGTCTCCCAGACCAACCCGGCTTCCATCCAGTCGCCGATCTCCGCGTACAGCCGGCCGGCCTCGCGGGGGTCGAGGTGCTGCCCGGCGATGTCGGCCGCCTCGCGCAGGAGGCCGGCGCGCCGGTAGCGGTCGAACGCCTCCTGGTAGCGCCCGAGCTTCTCCAGGGCGGCGGCGGCCTCCGCGGCCATCCCCGCGGTCTCGTACTCCTGGAGCGCCTGCTCGAGCTTGCCGTCGACGAAGAGGCGCTGCCCGCGGATCCTGGCGGCCTCCTCGGTCTGACCGCCGAGCCGAAGCGCCTCCGCCGCCCGCATCGTCTCGCCGGCCTGCTCGAAGGCGCGTGCGGCGTCGAGCGGCTGCCCGGCGGCGATGTAGAGGTCGCCAGCCTCGCGGTAGCGCCCGCAGGCGACGGCGACCGCAGCCGCGAGCGCCGGCCGCTTGCTCTCCCGGGCGGCTCGGATCGCGACGTCCGCGTTGACCGCCGTGAGGCGGCGGCTGTCGAGGGCGAGCTCGACCGCGTGAGCGGCGCGGCGCATGTCGCCCGCGCGCAGAAAAGGATCGATCGCCTGCTCGCTGCGCTTGTTCTCCACCAGGAACTGGCCGTAGCGCATCCACGTCTGCTGCGCTCTGGCGTCCTGACCTAGGCGGGAGTAGAGCTGGGCGGCGCCCCCGAGGACTTCGCCGCCCTGGCGCTCCATGAACTCCGCGGCGCGGGCGAGCTTGCCTCTGGAGCGAGCGACATCGGCAGCGCGCCCCCAGTCGTGGGCACGGATGAAGTTGCGCAGCGCGCGCCGCGGCCGGCCGGCCTCCAGCCAGTACTCTCCGGCCGCACGGTAGTCCCCGCGGCTGGCCGCGCGCGAGGCGAGCTCCGCAGGGCTTCCCGCCAGGGGCGAGAAGACCCCGAAGGCGCCGAGCACCAGCACCACCACGAGGAGGTGCCCGACGGTCATGATCGGGGCGGAGTGGGCCACGGCGAACAGCGGGGGCAGGGCGCTGTCGATGGCCCTGAGACCGAGCAGCGGCAGCACCCACCACAGGTTGAGCCACGCCAGCAGGACCACCGCCACGAGCGCCGTCAGCCGTCGGCTCATCCGCGTCAGGAGCAAGCTAACGGCCGGCAGGACGACGTCCCCGGGGGCAAACGACATTACGCCATTCTAGCGCGAGCAGACTGCTTCCACGCGGTGTTGTGTCACACATGCACGAGCGCGGTGCTCGCAGCCGCTGCCGCCGATGCGCTCGCGTGCGGTGGAACCGACTCGCCGACCGCGTGAGGTTCGGAGTGAATGCGCGTCTTGGAGCCATGGCCCTCCCCTTGAAACTTCACAAGGATTCGCTCATATTCTGAATGGCGGCCGACGCCGGAAAGCGGGACGGATGCGAGACCTGTACGAAGTCCTGGGGGTGGGACGCAACGCGAGCGCCGAAGAGATCAAGAAGGCCTACCGCAAGCTCGCGCGCCGCCACCACCCCGATGTGAACCCGGGCAGCCCCGACACCGCAAAGCAGTTCCGGGAGATCCAGGAGGCGTACGCGGTGCTCTCGGATGCCGAGAAGCGCAGGCAGTACGACGAGTTCGGCACCGTGGACGAAGCTGCCGCGGCTGCCCGCGCGTCCCGCGCACGCTGGACCGCCCGGGCCGCCCCGGGAGGGTTCGGGTTCAGGACCGTCGAGGGCTTCGCTGACCTCGGGGACATCTTCGGCAGCCTGTTCGGGGGCTTCGGCAGAGCGGGGGCGCCGCCGCCGGAGGCGCCGGTCGAAGCAGCCGTCGAGCTCGAGTTCGCCCAGGCGGTGCGAGGCGCCAGCGTGGTGGTGCCGGTGCAGCGCGAGGTGGCGTGCAGCGAGTGCGGCGGCAGCGGCAAGGTTCGCTCCCGCGCGTGCCCGCGCTGCCGCGGCACCGGCATGCTGGTTCAGACCGACCGCCTGCGGGTGAAGCTGCCCGCGGGCGTCGCCGACGGCGCCCGCGTGCGGGCGCCCCTCAAGGACGGCTCCAAGCGCGAGGTCGCGGTGGTAGTGCGGGTGCGCCCGCACGCCTTCTTCGAGCGCAAGGGGGACGACATCCACACCGTCGTGCCGGTGACGTTCTCGGAGGCGTACCTCGGGGCCGAGGTCGAGATCGGCACCATCCACGGCCCGGTGCGCGCCAAGATCCCGTCGGGGACCCAGTCGGGGCAGCGCTTCCGGCTGCGCGGCAAGGGGGTGCGCAACGTGCGCACGGGGGTGCACGGCGACCACTACTACACCGTGCAGGTGACGGTGCCGCGAGTCGTCTCGCCGGCCGGCCGCGAGGCCGCGCGGAGGGTGAGCGAGCTCTACGTCGGGGCCGGCGACCCGCGGGCGGGGCTGCCGCGCGCACTCGACTAGAGGAATGCGCGCCCGGCGGTCGCGCCCCACACAAGACAAGACGAAGGGTTTCTGTGGGGCTCGCGCTGCGCGAGCCGTTGCTTGCTTTTCGAGACCAAGGGATGCGCGCCCGGCGGTCGCGCCCCACACAAGCAAATTGTTTCCTTATCGTCGGCAAGAAAAGGGCGCGCACGGCGTGCGCGCCCCATACTCTTTGCTCTTTCAGTCTTAGCGGGCGAGCCTCTCCACCAACGGGATCGCCTGGTCCATCGTCATCCCGTCCTTCACGGTCAGAGTGCGGCGCCGGCTCCAGCCGGTGTCGGTGGCGGTGACGTACTCCACCGTGTTGCCGACCACCCGGTAGACCACGGGGTTGAGATCGGCTCCCAGCACGACGCGCACGGCTTCCATGCTGAGTTCGTCGGTCATTGCGAACGCCTTCCTCACGCCGAAGATCGGCATGTGGCGGCGCCGCTGCGCGATCACGGTGATCCCCTTGGGATCGGTGGTTGCTCCCGTGTCGAGTGCGAACTGCACCTCGAGCAACTGGAACAGGCAGATCCGCTGCGAGCCATACAGCAGGAAAGCGCGGTCCCGAGGAGCCTGGTCGCCGAACACCGGATGCTCGAGCACGGCGGGGGGAACCGGTACAGTACACGCGAGTCCTATTGAAGCGAAGGTTTCCAGGTTCTGCGTGACAAGAGCGTCAGGGTCATCGACATCGGCGCTGAGCCGGAGCAAGGCGTAGCTGCCGCGCCCCCGCTCGGTCCCCTCCCACCACACCACATGCACGAAGCTGTCACGGATCACCGTACCCTTGCCCGGGTCGTCGGGCGCGTTCGCGTCGGGGACCGTCGTTCCCACCTCGTTGAGCTGGATGGTCGGGTTGCGGGGGTGCGCCGAGAGGTCCTGGGTCAGGCGCTCGACTCGCTGCCAGTTGCCGTCGCGCCAGACGGCCAGCATGATCTCCGAGGCGTCCTGCGACCAGTTGCGCTGCCAGACCACCACCACCTTGCCGGTGAGTTCGTCGGCCGCGACCTGGATCTGGGTGTCGGATGTGCCGTAGAGCGCCAGCGGGAACGGAACCACGGAGCGCATGACCACTGCGCCGTCCCTCACCCCTGTGAGCACGAGGCCCTCCGGGGCCGCACTGGCCTTCCACAGCACGCCGCTGCGGTCCAGGAAGTACGGGTTCGCCGCCACGGCCGCGGTGGCGGCCAGGAGGAAAGCGAGGGTCAGGAAGGTCCGTCGCATGGTCCCCTCACGCTTTCAGGTTGATCACCTCGCGCACGTTGAAGGCGCGAAGGAACGACTTCATGCCCCGGAAGTCGGGGTAGTACGCCGACAGCGACTGCAGGTAGCCGTCGGTCGCCGCCTCGTCCTCGGCGTCCATCGCGGCGTCGGCCAGGAGCATCAGGGTGTTGCGCTCCACCGTCGGATGGCTGAACTCGCGGGACAGGGCGAGGGCCTTCTCACC
>JALHTD010000250.1 GCA_022865555.1 Thermoanaerobaculaceae bacterium
CCGGCCGACAACAAAACCGAGAAAAACCGTGTGGGGCAAAGCTCCGACGAGACTGACAGCGGAAGGCTCTTCTCAACCGGCCGGCGGCACAGGTTGGAGGTTCCAGATCTCTCGAGCGTACTCGTGGATCGCCCGGTCGGAGGAGAAGTACCCCATACAGGCCACGTTGCGGATCGCCTTCGCGGCCCACGCCCGCCTGTCCCGGAACAGCGCGCCGGCCCGCACCTGGGCGTCCGCGTAGGAGCGGAAGTCCGCGAGGTGCATGAAGCGGTCCCCGTCCTGCATCAGTGCCGTCCAGATCTCCCGAAGAGCGGCCGCGTCCCCACCGGCGAACGTGCCATCGCGCAGGGCGTCGATCACACCGGCGAGTTCCGGATCGGCGTGATAGCGCTCCAATGGGCTGTAGCGACCGGGCTGGCGGAGCTGCGCCACCTCCTCGGCGGTGTGCCCAAAGATGAAGATGTTTCCCTCACCCACCGCGTCCCGGATCTCGATGTTCGCGCCGTCCAGCGTGCCGATGGTGAGGGCCCCGTTGAGGGCCAGCTTCATGTTGCCGGTCCCCGAGGCCTCCATGCCCGCGGTCGAGATCTGCTCCGAGAGGTCAGCGGCCGGGATCACGACGCTCGCGATGGTGACCCGGTAGTCGGGAAGGAACACCACTCTCAGCTTGTCTGCCACAGTTCTGTCCGCGTTGACAACATCGGCGACGCCGTTGATCAGCCTGATCGCCAGCTTGGCCATGCGATAGCCGGGGGCCGCCTTGGCGCCGAAGATGAACGTCCGCGGAGTGATGTCGGCAGCCGGGTCGGCCTTCAGACGCCGATACAGCGCAACGATGTGCATGGCGTTAAGCAGCTGCCGCTTGTACTCGTGCATGCGCTTGACCTGGACGTCGAACAGCGACTCCGGGTCGATGGCGATGCCGCACAGCTCCTCGACCAGCCTCGCCAGGTCGACCTTGTTGGCGCGCTTGATGGCCAGGAACTCGTCCTGGAACGCCGCGTCGTCGGCGTAGGGCAGCAGCTCGCACAGGCGCTCCAGGTCCCGCGTCCAGCCGTCGCCGATCCTGTTGCTGATCGCGGACGCGAGGCGGGGGTTGCAGACCAGCAGCCAGCGGCGCGGCGTGATGCCGTTCGTGATCGAGACGAAGCGCTCCGGCCACATCTGAGCGAAGTCCCTGAACACCTCTCCCCGGAGGAGGTCGGTGTGGAGGCGCGCCACGCCGTTGACACGGTGGCTGCCGACGATCGCGAGGTGCGCCATGCGGAAGCGCCGTTCGCCGTCCTCGTGCACCAGGGACACGCGACCCAGGCGGTCGGGCTCCCCGGGATGGAGCGCTCCGACCTGTTCGAGGAAGCGCGTGTTGATGTCGTAGATGATCTGCACGTGGCGCGGGATCAGCCGCTGCATGAGAGCAACTGGCCAGGTCTCCAGCGACTCGGAAAGCACCGTGTGCTGGGTGTAGGCGCAGGAGGCACGGGTGAGCGCCCAGGCCTGCTCCCACGGAAGGCCGACATCGTCCACGAACACCCGCATCAGCTCGGCGATCGTCAGGGCGGGGTGTGTGTCGTTGAGCTGGAACGCGACCTTGTCCGGGAAGGCCTCCCAGTGCTCGCCGTGCCGTTCCCGGAACCGCCGCACCACGTCGGCCACCGAGCAGGCGACCAGAAAGTACTCCTGGGTGAGGCGCAGCTCGCGCCCCGCCTCCGCCTCGTCGGAGGGGTAGAGCACCTTGGTGACCGCCTCGGCCCTCTCGCGCCCTTCCACCGCGCTCAGGAAGTCGCCCTTCGAGAACACCTCGAAGTCGAACTCATCCGGCGCCTCCGCCTTCCACAGGCGCAGGACCGAAACCGTGCGGGTGCCGTAGCCGGCGACCAGCACGTCGTACGGCACGCCGTAGACCACGCGCGAGCCGGTCCAGGAGGCACGTGTCCTTCCGTTGTCGTCTGAAACGCTCACCGAGCCGCCGACGTGCACCGCCACGGTGAGATCGGGCCGCGCGATCTCCCACGCGTACCCACCCTTGAGCCAGGTGTCGGGGCGCTCCCGCTGCCACCCGCCGGAGAACTCCTGCCTGAAGATCCCGAAGTCGTAGCGCAACCCGTACCCGAACGCCGGGTAGTCCAGGGTGGCGAGCGATTCCAGGAAGCACGCGGCCAGGCGGCCGAGACCGCCGTTGCCCAGTCCGGGGTCGGGCTCCTCGTCCACGATGCGGTTCAAATCGAGGCCCAGCCCGGCCATCGCCTCGGCCGCGACCTCACGGAGCCCCGTCGCGATCAGGTTGTTGTCGACGAGCCGACCCAGCATGTACTCCAGCGAGAGGTAGTGAACGGTCTTGGGATCGTGTTCCGCCTGCACTCTCTGAGTCGCGACCGCCCTGTCGATGAGGGTCTCGCGAATCGCGAGCTGCAACGCCGCGAGCTGATCAGCGGGCGTGGCTTCGCTCACCTCGAGCCCCCGCACGTACCGCAGGTAGTAGACGAAGCGGTCGCGGAACGCCTGCGGTGAAACGGCACGTTGTGCCAAGCCGATTGCCAATTACATCCTCCTCGGGTGCTGGGCGCTCCGGCCGGGGGTCGCCGGGGCAAGACCACCGAATTGTAGCTCAGGGAGTGATGCCAGCCGAACCGTGGCCGCGCGGGTCGGCGGCAGCCTCGAGCGCACCATCGGCTCTGCGCCGAACCGCGTGCACCTCGCCCAGGCGTTGGACGCGGCGGAACATGTGCCCACGTTCCGTGAGCTCTTTGAGCGTCGCTGGCGTCAGCGCCCCATCCTCGAAGGCCAGTTCGTCGGGAAGCCACTGATGGTGAACCCGTGGCCGGTCCACCGCAGCCTGGAGGGCGTCCCCGTCCACGACCAGGCTGAGCAGCACCTGGCCCGTGGCGGTCGGGATGCGCGAGCCTCCCGGCGAGCCCAACACCAGCAACTCGGAACCGCGCCAGGCGATCGTGGGGGTCATCGACGACAACATGCGTTTGCCGGGACCCACCGCGTTGGCTTCGCCCTGCACCAGGCCGTAGAGGTTGGGCTTTCCGGGTGCCGCCGCGAAGTCGTCCATCTCGTTGTTGAGCAGGATCTCGAGCTCCGGGACCAGAAGCCCGCACCCGAAGCTGCCGTTGAGGGTCGTGGTGAGGCCCACCGCGTTGCCGTCGCTGTCCACCACCGAAAGGTGGGTCGTTTCAAGCTTCTAGGTGGGGGTTGGCCGTGCCCACGGCTGGATCCTCACCGACGGGGTCGAACGGGAGCCGTCGATCTCCGAGGCCCTCTTCGCCAGCCACCCCGGGTCCAGGAGCTGCGCAGGTCCGGCCAGGGTGGTGGCCGGGTCGCCCAGCAGGAACCGGTCGGCGAACGCCCTCCGCCAGGTCTCGGCGATCAGGTGAATGCGCTCCACCGACCCGGGCGGCAGCTTCGCCCAGCCGAGGCGCTCCAGGATGCCCAGCGTC
The DNA here is from genome assembly GCA_022865555.1 of Thermoanaerobaculaceae bacterium. Classification (GTDB taxonomy): domain Bacteria; phylum Acidobacteriota; class Thermoanaerobaculia; order Thermoanaerobaculales; family Thermoanaerobaculaceae; genus RBG-13-68-16. The sequence continues at coordinate 3,444 of JALHTD010000250.1, forward strand.
TCTCCCAGGATGATCCCGCCCGAGGACGGGAGAGGCATCGAAGCCACCTCCCAGCCGAAAGCGGTGAAGACGACCGGCTCCCGCCACAGCGGCCGGTAGGAGGCGAGGTCCCCCGTCGTGAGGATGCCGCCGTACCTGCGCGATGCGGCCACGATCGCCGCCGCCGCACTGCCGGTGGTGAGCGCCTCGGGACCGCGCTCGGCATAGGCTGCGAGCACCGCCGCAAGCCTCGGCAGCTTCATCACGCTGCCCGCCGCGGGCGCCCGGCCTTCCGGAAGCCAGACCGCGGCGGTCTCGGGGAAACGTGCCAGCAGCGCCCGTTCCTCGCTGATGCTTCTCTGCAGTCGTGGGGTGACCATGAACCCCTCACTGGCGAGGCGGACCGCCGGTGCCACAACTTGCGGCCACGGCAGCCGCCCGAAGCGGCGATGAAGCTCGAACAGCCCCGCCGGGGAGCCGGGCACGCCGGATGCCAGTGGCCCGACAAGGGACTTCTCCGCCACCGGTCTGCCGTCGTTCCCGAGGAACATACCGGCGGTGGCAGCCGCCGGGGCCGTCTCGCGGAAGTCCAGGGTCCTCACCTGACCGCCGAACCGCGTCACCGCGAAGCCGCCGCCCCCCAGGTTCCCGGCGGCGGGGTGGACGACGGCAAGCGCGAGCGCCGTGGCCACCGCCGCGTCGGCGGCGTTGCCGCCCGCCCGCAGGACCGCGAGGCCGGCCTCGGTGGCCGCCGGTGCGGCCGAGGCCACCGCACCCCGACCCGGCCCGGCCGCCGCTCCGTGGACGAGCAGGCCGACGGCCAGGACAGCTGCGGCTGCCAGGCGCAGGAGGCGGGGCGGTCGCACGCCCGGGAGTGTAGCGGGGCGGGTGCGCTGACGGCACGGCGGGGGAGGGGCTATGATGCGGCCCACCCGGGAGGGAGCGAGGTCTCGAGCAAGCGGGCTACGGCCACCAACTCCTTCGCCGCCGCGAGGTGCGGGAACAGCGATGCCACGCTGCCCTTCGTCAGGTCGAGCGCACCGCCCATCACTGCGCTCATCGGGTCGAGGGCGCCAGAGAGCAGCCCGGCCCATGTACTCGCGTCCGCGGTGAGCGCGTAGCGCGCCGCGTCCAGGTCGCCCGGACGCGCCGCCCGCGCCTCCCGGCAGCCGCCGTGCCAGAGGTCGAGGAACACCGCGCGCTCCTCGATGCCGTGCCCCGGGTCGCCGCGCACCGTGACCAGCACCGCCCCTTCCCACGAGGCCGCAACGCCCCGGTAGCTCGCGCTCGCGTTGAGGGCCTCGGCCCACGCCTTCGCCCACGCGTCGGTCAGGATCTCGGTCATCTCGGTCGCCCCCCTGCTGCGGATCCCATCCTACCCGGTCACGCCCGGGGAGGTACGGTGCGGCGCAAGCGCGAGCCGCATGCAGGTGGCGGTGCCGCAACAGTCGGCCCTGAACTCCCAGGAGCCCCGCACCGCTGGCGGCACTGACTCCCGCGGCACCGCTTCGAAGCCCA
>JALHTD010000251.1 GCA_022865555.1 Thermoanaerobaculaceae bacterium
GCGCCACCGCCAGGCCCAGCGGCACGAGGAGGGCGAGGCAGGGGTAGAAGACCCTGAACCAGACACCTTTCTGCACGAAGAGGAACCCTGCCCCGCCCACCATGAGCAGCGCGAGGAGGGGAACCCCGACGAGGAGCAGCGGTGTCGACAGGCGCGGCAGCAGCCAGAGACCGAGACCGCACAGGGCCAAGAACAGCCCCCACTCCACGAGCCAGGCCCACATCGGCGCCTGCACGAAGTCGAAGCGGAACAGGTTGTCGAGGAACGCGGTGTAGCTCAGGACCCCCGGGGCCGCCACTGCGAACGGGAAATCCCGATCGTCGAGACCGGGTGCGGTTCCGGCAACCAGTACGGCCTTGCCCGAGAACGCCTCGTCGGGCACGTCCCCGCGCACGACGTCGACAAAGGAATACTGACGGAATGCCCTCTCGCCTTCCGCCGGCCAGCTGAGCAGCACCTCACCCGAGGGCGAGACCGGGATGTCCCACTCCCCCATGCCAACGATGCCATCCCGCAGCTCGATCTCCTGCACGGGCGTATCCGTGTACACACGCGCGATCTGGAGTGCCAGCGAGGGGTAGACCTTGTCCCCATGCTGGATGACGAGGGGCAGCACCCGGATCCGCCCGTCCTCGCTCTTGAGCGCCCACACGTGGCCAACGGCTGCGGCGGCCTTGGCGAGCACGGGCTCGGGCTCGATGAGGCTGGGAGCCGGTGGGAGGGTCACCGATTCGAACCGTGGGAGCGCGCTGGCCTGGAGCACTTCCGAGGGTGGGGTCCTGGGAGGAGACGGGTCACCGACATTCGTGAACTCGTAGCCAAAGACGACGTTGCCCGCCTTCTTCATGGCTTCGGCCAGGAGCTCGTTGTTCGCCGCCTCACGTTCGAGGGCGCCGAACGTGAAGTCGAAGCCGATCACCCGGGCGCCCGCGGCCGCGAGCCGCTCGACGAGCGGCACGTACTGGCTCCGCGGCCAGAAAGGGGGACCGAACCGCTGGATGCTCTTCTCGTCGATGGCGACGATCACGATCTGGGGGCTGGGTCGGCGGGTGCCACGTACCATCTGCCAGACGTCGAGCAGCACAAGGTCGGGGCGCTTCATCATCGGCGCCACCTCCGCGCCGAGACGGATCAGGACGACGACGCCCACGGCTAGGGCGACCCACCTTCGAAGTCGGCGCCGTGCGATCAAAACTTCGTCGAAGAGTCTGGTTCCTTCGTCGCTCACTGGGTTACCCGGCCGGTATCCTACCCCTCTCCGCCGAGCCAGTAAAGCCTCGGGCGGCCTGCGTGCCGCCCGCTTTCTCATGGCCGGTCCCGGTATCGGTGCAGGGGCTTCGCGAAGCTCCCGAGGCGCGCAGGCTCACTCGCCGAGCCGTTGGTGCCCGTCTGTTCTCACGAGGGCTCGCAAGCCTGTGGCCGAGCTCAGTCCAGCCAGATCATGACGCTTCCGACCGGCGGGCGTGGCGGCGGCTCTGTGGTCTCGTCCGGGTAGCCGACCGCCACCAGGGCCGCCACGTGCCAGGAGAGCGGGACGGCAAGCAGCTCGTCGATCGCGGGCAGCGCGACGAGCGGCTCGATCATCACGACTGCGCCGAGCCCGCATGCGTGCGCCGCAAGCAGCAGGTTCTGGAGGGCGAGCGCCGCGCTCAGGAGGCCGGAAAGCTCCTCCACTTTTCCAACCGATTCGGCGTCCCGGCGCGCGAGGGGCCGGCCGAGGAAGGGGGAGACGACCCCGACGTGGCGGTAGGTGGGGACGACAAGGGCCGGCGCGCTCTCGATCTGAGAGAACGGGGCGGTGTGCTGGTGGTACGGTTCGAAGAGATCCGGCTTGATGCGCTTTTCGATGCGGTCGAGGGCGCGACGGGCCGCCGCGGCCAGCCGCTTGATCATGTCCTTGTTGGTGACGACGAGGAAGCGCCACGGCGGTTGGCTGGTGGACGACGATGCCGTGATGGCCGCGGCAATCAGCTCCTGCAGGAGCTCGCGAGGCGGTGTTTCCGGCTTGAACCGGCGGACGCTCTTGCGTTCCGCCATCAGATCCATGATCGTCTTCATCCGCACTCCCTGGGGGCCGCCTTGCCACCGAACGCGCCCGGTTTGGCAACCCGCGGACGTTGTCACACTAGCACGCAGGCGTCCACGCCCGGGCAGTGGCGGCTCCACAGACCCGCGCCCGCGCGAGGCCGGTCACAGGGGCGAAGGCCAGGTCGAGAGTTCGCCGGTGGCGGCGCTCGCCAACTGTCGCGGAACGAACGCAAGGAACCCCTCGGGCGGCTTCCGGGCGGCCCGGATGCGCTTCTGTGGCTCGTCGAAACAGTAAAGGCCTCGACAAGAGAGGCAAGGCGCACCGAGGCGAGCTTTCGGGGTGCCGCGTGTTCTAGACGGTTTTGAGGTAACGCTGGATTGAGTAGATCGCCGCCGAGCCCTCGCCGACAGCGGCGGCGACGCGGCGGTTGGCACCAGCACGAACATCGCCGGCAGCGAAGACGCCAGGCACGCTGGTCTCGAACAGCATGGGATCGCGATCGAGGCTCCAGCCACGCGGTCGGTCACCGTTGCGCGGCAGGTCCGGGCCGGTGAGGACAAAGCCGCGCTCGTCGCACTCGACGAGCCCGGCGAACCTCTCGGTCCGCGGAGCGGCGCCGACAAAGAGGAACAGCGCGGCGCACGGCAGGACGCTCTCGTCGCCACTGTCGAGGTGCCGGATCGCGACCTCTTGGAGATGCCCATTACCGCGCGCCTCCCGGACCTCGACGCGCGGCAGCACGGTGATGTTGGGTAGCGCGGCGATGCGATCGATCAGGTACTGCGACATCGAGGTTTCGAGGCCCGTGCTGCGCACCAGCATCGTGACGCGGCTTGCGGTGCGGGCAAAGAACACCGCCCCCTGCCCCGCCGAGTTCGCACCGCCGACGATGCACACATCTTGGTTGCGATAGGTCGCCGCTTCCGTGGTCGCGGCGCCGTAGTAGACGCCGGCGCCGAGCAGGCGCTCGATCCCTGGCGCGTCCAACGTCCTGACCGCCATGCCCGTCGCCAGCAGGACGGCGTAGCACCGCACCTCGCTGCCGTCGGCCAGTTGTATGACCCGGTACGGATCGTCTCTCCGCAGTCCCACGACCTCCTGCGCGGTCAGCAATTCGGCGCCTAGGCGCCGTGCCTGTACGGTGGCGCGCTGCGCGAGGTCGTACCCCGTCACACCGGCGGGAAACCCGAGGTAGTTCTCGATGCGCGAGCTTGTGCCTGCCTGGCCGCCCGGCGCGTGTTTCTCGATCAACAGGGTGGTGAGCCCCTCCGACGCGCCGTAGACGGCATCGGCCAGTCCGGCGGGGCCTCCCCCGACGATCACGAGGTCGTAGAACTTCCCCTCTGCTTGTGTCGGCAGTCCAACCTTTCCCGCCAGTTCGAGGTGGGACGGCGCAATCAGGTGGGTACCGTCGGGGAAGAGGACTACAGGCAGGCGAGTCAGGCTCCCCGTCAGTCGCAGGACCAGCTCGCGGATCGGTGTCTCGCGCTCGACGTCAAGCCACTGATACGGAACGTGATTGAGGGCCAGAAACTCCTTTGCCTGATAGCACTGGCGCGACCACTGGGCGCCGGCCACACGGATTCCGTCGTAGGCCGGCCGTGCGTGTGCCTTCCAGTCCGCGAGCAGGTCATCGAGGACGGGATAGAGCCGCTCTTCCGGCGGATCCCAGGGCTTGAGCAGGTAGTGGTCGAGCCCGATCTCGTTGATGCTGGCGATTGCCGCCTCGGTGTCGGCATACGCGGTGAGCAGCACCTTGCGCGCCTCGGGGAAGAGCTTGCGCAACTCGGCGAGCAGCTCGGTGCCGGTCATTCCGGGCATGCGTTGGTCGACCAGAAAAAGGGCGATCGGTTTGCCCCGCTGTTGCAGCTCGACTGCGGCCTGGAGGGCCTCCTCGCCGGAGCGCGCCTTGAGCACCAGGTAGTCGTTGCGATAACGCTCACGAAGGTCGCGCTCGATCGCGGATAGAACCTCCGGGTCGTCGTCGACCGTCAGGAGGATCGGCTTTGTCATCGCTCTCCCCAGCCTCTCTCTTCAACCTCCGTGCTGCTGGAGGATGGCGTCGATCTTTTCCATCCTGAAGCGGTTCAGTTGGACGATGCGGGCCTGTGCCCGCAACCCGGGCGGCACGATGCCGCGCGCCTCCTGCTTGTCGTTCACATCGACGATCATCCAGCAGTGGTGATCGCCGTCGAAACAACCCCATTCGGCGTTCGTCAGGAAGTGTGACCCGCTGCTGAGGAAGATCTTTACGACCTTGGCACATTCGACGGCCTCTTCTTTGTGCGGCACCTCGATGAGGAACTTGGGCATCAACAATCTCCTCTCTCTAACCGGGGGACGAGGCGGGCGCGCCTGCCGGCAGGGTCACGCGGAACTCCGTGCGGCCGGCCCGTGACTCGACTTCGATCTCTCCTTCGTGCTGGCCGACCAGGGTTCTGGCGATGGCGAGGCCGAGGCCGGTGCCGTCGCCCTGTGGCTTGGTAGTGAAGAAAGGCTCGAAGATCCGTTCACGGACATCAGGCGGAATGCCCGGACCATCGTCCACCACCCGGACGACGACGGCGCCATTCTGGCGGCGTGCGCTGACCTCCACGCTGCCGCCGTTATTGACCGCGTCGATCGCGTTGTCGATGAGGTTGGACCAGACCTGGTTGAGCTCGCCGCCGAAGCCGTCGACGGTCGGCAGGTCCGGCTCGACCTCCGCGCTCAATCGCACCGATTTCGACTTGGCCTTCGCCCTGAGGATGGTCAGGGTGTCGCTCAGGCTGCGGGCGAGATCCACCGGCTTTGGTGCGGCCGCCTGGTCCATGTAGGTGAAACCCTTGACCGCGGCCACAAGCTCATGGACGCGGCTCGCGGCGCGCTGGATGTCCGAGGCCAGCCGTCGGGTGGAGCAGGAGGCGACAAGCGCCGGAAGTGCGGCGCCCAGCGCCTCGGCGCCCAGCGCCCGTGCCGCGGCGTCGAGCGCCGGGAGAGCGAGGTCGGTCTCCGCCAAGGTTTCGGCGGCCGCGCGGTCGAGTCCGTGGCGCTCCAGCCATTCGGCAAGCGCCTCGTGCCTCTCGGCCTGTTCGAGGGGCGACCCGAGATGTTGCGGGGCGTCTGCTAGGCACTGCCTGCACAGCTCGTTGAACGCCGCCAGCTCCGCCTGCGACAGGCGAACGCCGCCGAACGCGCGGGAAGCCGCTTCGGCCGCGGGCATACGCTCGACGAGAACTCCGGCGCTGCGCACGACTGCCGATGCGGGGTTGTTCAGCTCGTGTGCCAAACCGGCCGCCAACCGACCGAGAGAGGCCAGCTTCTCGTCCTGGAGATCGCTCGACCTGAAGTGACGGGCGCGTTCGAGCATCACGTGGACCAGGATCGCGGTAAGTTCGTGACACTCGCGAATCATCTCGGGGAAGAAGTCGCGGTGGATCCCGAGGAACTCCGAGGGCTCGTCGGTGCGGGTATCGCCAGGCGAAACCCGCAGGCGCGAGTAGGGGAGCAGTCCACCGACGTCGCCGGCGCGCCACTCCATCACCCTGCGCCAGCTGGCGCCGTGGCGCACGCGGATGGAGAAGCGGCCGTCGAGCACCACCCACAGGTGGTCGACGGGCTCGCCCGTCCGCACCAGCATGTGTCCGACGGGGAACGCGAACATCTCCCCGCGCTCGGCAAGCCACGCCAGTTCCGCGCGCGGTGCCGCCGCCAGGGTCCGGTGCGCCGCGAGCCGCTCGATCAGTTTGTCTGCCTCCAAGGTGTTTAGGTCCTCCAAACGACTACAACACAAATGGAGAGTGAGTCTATTTCACACGCGGGAACTGCCGCCGGCCGGGGGTCGCCCCTGGCGCAGACAGCCGCGCAGGCGTCTGGAGCGCCGGCAGTGGCGGCGCTCACGCTTCTCGTATCGGGCCGAGCCTCAGCCCTCGGTGGGCGCGTTGCGGCGGGAGCCGATCGCCCTGGCGGCGAGGCCGCCGAACTGGGCGAGCGTGCGCAGCAACCCGGAGCGGTTGGCGGATCGGCGGAACGCCCAGGTCACGATGTCCCTCGGCGGGGTCGTCCGCTCGGCCCTCGGCCGCTGGACGAGCGTGATGGCGTCCGTCGGGCAGACCAGGGTGCAGGCGCCGCAGCCGATGCAGTGCTCGGAGTCCACCGCGTAGGCGCCGTCACGTTCCGAGATGGCCCCCATCGGGCAGCGGCCGTTGGCGCAGGCATCGCAGGCGATGCAGCCCTCGCGGCTGATCTCGGCGAGGTAGTTGCTCTGCAGCAGCAGGTGCGGGGCCCCGAAATCCCTCACGCCGCGCAGGAACCCGCAGCAGCAGGAGCAGCAGTTGCAGACGAACATCTGCTCGCGCCGGATGTTGTAGGTGCAGTGGACCAGTCCCTCGCGCTCGGCGAGGTCGAGGACCGTCAGGGCCTCCTCGCGCGATACCGTGCGGCCGTACGGGAAGCGCTCGTAGGCGTCGGGCTCGGAGGAGAAGGCGAGGCACGTCTCCAACGTGTGCGAGCACGGTTTTCCGAGCGCCGCCTGTTCCTTGCGGCAGATGCACTCC
>JALHTD010000252.1 GCA_022865555.1 Thermoanaerobaculaceae bacterium
CCCCGTGGCTCTGTCCGGACGCGTGCAGCACATCGGCGAGGTCACCGTGAGGCTCGAAAGGGCGGTCCTCAGGCGGGGCCCCGAAGCAGACGCCTCTCCCTGACGCCTCGCCACTCCGCCTTGAATCGAAGCATCGGCGCGACTAAGGTTGCGCCCCATGAACTCCAAACCCCAGGCCGTGTGCTTCCTGTTCGTCCTGCTGGCGGCGGTGGCCGCCGGTGCCCCCCAGCCCGCCGCGGCTCCGCCACCGTCACCGACGACCTACGCGGTCGAGCCGATCGACAAGCACCCCGAGTGGGACGCCGAGTACTCGCGGCTGATCCGGGAAGCCACCACCGGCCCCCAGTTCATGACCGATCTGGTGGACCACCTGCCCGCGTCGGCCACGGTGCCGACCCCGAAGAAGTTCCTCGGATACATTGCGGGGGCGCCCGACCACCTCACCTACGCCGAGGATGTGCACGCATACATGCGCGCCCTGGAGGCAGCTTCGCCCCGGGTCAAGGTGTTCACGATCGGCAAGACGGAGGAGGGGCGCGAGATGATCGCGGTCGCGATCGCCGACGAGGCCACGATCGCCTCGCTCGACGCCTATCGCGAGATCACCGCAAGGCTCTCCGACCCGAGAGCGATCCCCGAGGAGGAGGCGCAGCGGTTGATCGCGCGGGGCAAACCCATCTACTACCTGACCGGCGCCATGCACTCCCCCGAGACCGGCAGCCCCGAGATGCTGATGGAGCTCGCCTACCGCCTCGCCGTCGAAGACACCCCGATGATCACCGCGATCCGGGCGAACGTAATCACGCTGATCACGCCCGTACTCGAGGTGGACGGCCGGGACCGCATGGTGGACCTGGTGCGCTGGCAACAGGCCAACCCCTCCGCAGGGCTGCCCCCACTGGTCTACTGGGGACACTACGTCGCCCACGACAACAACCGCGACACCATCGGGCTGGGCCTGGCCTTGACCCGCAACGTTCTGCAGGCCTCCCTCGCCTGGCACCCGCAGGTGATCCACGACCTGCACGAGTCCATCCCGTTCCTGTACATCTCGACCGGCACCGGGCCCTACAACGCATGGCTCGACCCCCTTGTCATCGGCGAGTTCACCCGCATGGCCGACCTCGAGGTACAGGAGCTCACGAGAAGAGGTCTGCCCGGCGTGTGGACGCACGGCTTCTACGACGGCTGGGCGCCCAGCTACCTCTTCTGGGTGGGGCTGGGACACAACGCGATCGGTCGCTTCTACGAGACGTTCGGGAACCACGTCCCCTCCACCGAGGAGCGCGTGGTGCGCACGTTTAGCGAGCGCGCGTGGTTCCGCCCCAACCCGCCGCTACCGACCGTAAAGTGGTCGCTGCGCAACATCGTCAACTACCAGCAGAGTGGGGTGCTGCTCGCGCTCGCGGACGTGGCGTCGCGCCGGACCCACTTCCTCGAACAGTACTGGACCCTCGGAAAGCGCTCGGTGGCCAAGGCACGCACCGAGGGGCCCGCCGCCTATGTCTTCGACGCGGGGCAGAAGCGCCAGGGGCAGCTGCGCGATCTCATGAGCCTGCTACGGGCGCACGGGATCGAGGTGCAGGTTGCCGACAAGCCTTTCGCAATCACGCCGGACTGGCCTCCGCCTTCGCCCAAGGAGGGCGAGAAACCCGAAGGTGAGAGCAAGGCGGAGAAGAAGGCCGAGCCGAGGGATGAGACCATCCGCTTCGCGGCCGCCAGCTTCGTCGTTCGCATGGACCAGCCCCTCTCCAGGCTCGTCGACACCCTGCTCGACACGCAGTACGTGCGCGGCGACGAGCGGGTCTACGACGACACCGGCTGGACGCTCGGCTACGCCAGAAACCTCGAGTTCAAGCGCATCGTCAACCAGGACGTGCTTGCCGTGCCCATGCACCCCTGGAAAGGCCCTGCTCCCGCGGCGGTCCAGCTCAAGGGCGCGGCGCTCGCGATCAAGAACACTGCAGACACCGACCTGGTGCGCCTGCGCACCGCTCTCCCCGGGACACGACTGCTGATCACCGAGGAGGAGTTCAAGGGCACGAGGAGCTGGCCGGCCGGAACCGTCCTGGTCCCCCTCGACGACACGCACCGCACTGCGCTCCTCGAGGCGCTCGCCCGGCTCACACTGAGGGCCGAGCCCCTCGCGGTCATGCCGGCGGTGAAGACGCACGAGCTCGCGCTCCCAAGGGTGGCTCTCCTCCACACCTGGCTGTCGACCCAGGACGAGGGGTGGTACCGGCTGGCTCTCGAGGACCTCAAGCTGCCGTACGCCTACATCTCGACCCAGCTGGTGGCACGAGATCCCGACCTGCGGGCCAAGTACGACGTGATCTTGTTCCCGCCGACCGGCGAGAGCAGCTCGCAGGACATCGTCAACGGGCTTCCGCCCGGTCTGCCGCTCCCGTGGAAGAAGACGACGCTCACCCCGAACCTCGGGGTGGACCAGACGGACGACATGCGCCCTGGCCTCGGCATGTCGGGGGTCGCCAACCTCGCCCGGTTCGTCGAGGAGGGAGGCCTCCTGATCACGGTCCAGGACACCGCACGCTGGGCGATCGATTACGGCCTCGCGCGCTGGGTCCAGGCGGTCGAGACCCCGAAGCTGAAGGCGAGGGGCTCGATCCTGCGAGCGGCCCTCGTGGACCGCAGCAGCCCCGTGGCGTTCGGCTACGACGAGACGCTCCCCGTCTACTACGACGGCTCGCTGGCGTTCAAGGTCGGCGTTTTCGACCGACCCGAGCGCGACTCGCAGCGCCCCAGCGGCCGCGGCGGGAAGGACGATCCCGACGTGCCGCAGGGACGGGCGTTCGTTGCCCCGCCCGAGAAGCCCACGCCGGGTCCCGGAGAGGAGGGGTTCCAGCTCCCCGAGGACCTGCGGATCTTGTACGAGCCCTATCTCCCCCGTATCGAGGACCGCCCTCGGGTGATCGTGGCGTTCCCAAAGGAGGCAGACAAGATCCTCCTGTCCGGGATGCTGAAAGGTGCCGAGGAGATTTCGGGCAAACCGGTGGTGATCGACGCGCCGCTCGGCAAGGGCCACGTGCTGCTCTTCGCCATCAACCCGATGTGGAGGGTCAACACCCAGGGCTCCTACGCTCTGGTCACCA
>JALHTD010000253.1 GCA_022865555.1 Thermoanaerobaculaceae bacterium
AAAGCTGGTTTACTGCTGCCCGACCCACCCACAGTCGGCTCGCTACCTCGACCCGCCCGACCTACCGACAGACAGCTGGTTGCCGCTTTCCCGGCCCGCCGTTCGGAGGCCGGCCGGAGCTTTGAACCTCACACCAGAGGCAGCTCACCGCGGCCCGGCGTCAGCGCCGTCAGAAGCCGCGCCATCCCTGCCTCGAGCCTCTCACCTCCCACGGCGGCGTACGCCACCCGCACGACGTCGTCCCGCCCGGTCACCGACATGACCGGACCGGGGAGCACCCAGACCCCCAGCTCCCCGGCGCGTGCCGCCACTGCCCTCGAGCTCCACCCGGCGGGCAACGTCACCACCAGCGAGAACCCCCCGCGCGGCTCGCTCCATCCCACACCCGCCGGGGCATCTGCGAGGGCCTGGCGCACGACCTGCAGGCGGGCGCGGGCAGCGTGCCGGAGGCGCGCGAACTGGTCATCCAACACGCCCCGACGGCACAGCGTCCACGCCGCGGCCTCCAGGAACTGGCTGCCGCCCAGGTCCGCGGCGCCCTTGACCGCTGCTACCCGCTCCACAACCTCGCGGGGGCCGACGAGCCACCCGACCCGCAGCCCCGGAAAGAGCGCCTTGGAGAACGAGCCGACCACGACCACCCCCGGATCCAGCGCCGCGAGGGGCGGCGGAACCGGACCCTCGCTGACCAGAGCCGGGTCGAAGAACTCCTCCACTACCAGGGTCCCGCGCGAGGCCAGCAGCGCCAGCAACTCCCGCCGGCGTCCCTCGTCCAGCACGACGCCCGAGGGGTTGTGAAGCGTGGGGGTCAGGATGGCCAGCCGCGGGTGCGCCTGCCGCAGCAAGCGCTCCGCGTCTTCCGGGTGAATTCCGTCGCGGTGCACCGGGAGACCGAGGGTTCGTGCCTGGTGCAGTGCCAGCAACGGGGGGAGACCCGGGTAGGTGGGGTCCTCCACCAGCACCACGTCTCCCGGCCGCGCCAGCGCGCGCAGCAGCAGGTCCAGTGCATGCTGAACGCCTCCGGTGAGGAGCACGCCCTCGGCGCCTGCCGGAATTCCGAGCCCGCGCAGCCGAGCGGCGACCCACCGGCGCAGGGGCTCGTACCCCCAGGCGCTGCCGTACTGAGCGACCCCTTCGCCCTCACCCTCGCCGAGCCCCAGCCAGCGGAAAGCCTCCCCCGTCGGCAGCAGCTCCCGGTCGGGCGCATAGCGCGCCAGGTCCACACCCCCGGGCGGCAGCTCCCGGGTGGTGGGTGCCACGACCGGCGTCGGGCGGCCACGTCGCGCGCGTCCGGGGCGCAGCACCAACAGACCACGCCGCGCCAGCTCTCGGTAGGCGCCGGTCACGGTGGCACGGTTGACCCCGAGCTCCGCCGCGAGCGCCCGGGCCGAGGGTGGCTCGGGGACCTCCTCGCCCGCAAGCGCAGGGGCCAGCGCCTCGGCGAGCCGCCAGTACAGGGGCCGGCTGGGGTCTCCCCGTCGGGCGACGCGCGCCATCTCGACGAACCTCCCGTCCACGCCGACACCCTAGACCCGGTCTATGCCACTGTCAACAATGGCTCAGCCATTACGAGGGCCACGTTAGTGGGTGGTGTCTTAGTATTGCTTTTTCAAGCCTTAAGCCCTACGCCGGCCGAACGCGTGGCGGCAAGCCTGGCTCAGTGGACGTCCTTGGCGGCGCGGAAGTCGCTGATGAAGCGTTGCACGCCGATGTCGGTGAGTGGGTGGCGGAAGAGCTGCTGCAGCACCTTGAACGGCACGGTCGCGACGTCGGCGCCCGCCAATGCGCCCTCAACCACGTGCTGGGGGTGGCGCACCGAGGCCACCAGGACCTGGGTGGGGAACTCGTACGCGTCGTAGATCTGCACGATCTCCCGCACCAACTGCATGCCGTCCTGGCCGACATCGTCGATGCGCCCCACAAACGGGCTCACGTAGGTGGCGCCGGCCTTGGCGACCAGTAGCGCCTGTGCCGGCGAGAAGCACAGGGTGAGGTTGGTGGCGATCCCCTCCTCGGAGAAGCGGGCGCACACCTTGATCCCGTCCTGGGTGATCGGCAGCTTGACCACCACGTTCTCCGCGATGCCGGCGAGCTCGCGCCCCTCCTTCTCCATACCATCGGCGTCCGTCGCGAGGACCTCGGCGGACACTGGCCCCGACACCAGGCGGCAGATCTCCGACACCAGCTCGTGGTACGACCGCCCTTCATTAGCGACGAGGGACGGGTTGGTCGTGACGCCGTCCAGGATGCCCCAGGAGGAGGCCTCGCTGATCTCGGCGACGTTCGCGGTATCGATGAAGAGCTTCACGGTCGTTTTCTCCGATCTCTAGAACAAGCCTTCCTGGTCCACCTCATCCTCCTCGCGCTCGGCGAGCTTGGCAACCGCCACCACCTGGTCGCCCTCGCCGAGCTCGATGAGCTTGACCCCCTGGGTGGCGCGGCCGATCCTCCGCATACCTGCGGCCGACGTCCGGATCATCATCCCCTGCGCCGTGACCAGCATGATGTCCTCGTCACCCTGCACGTGCCGCATCCCGGCCACACTGCCGGTGCGCGGTGTGACCTTCATCAGCGTGATGCCCTTGCCGCCGCGCCCCTGCTCGCGGAACTCGGCGACCGGCGTGCGCTTGCCGAAACCCCGCTCCGCCACCACAAGGATGTCGCCCTGGTCGTCGGCCGGGAACGCGGCCATCACCTCGACGAAGTCATCGGCCCGCAGCGTTACGCCGCGGACGCCGGCGGCCACCCGCCCCATCGCCCGCACCTCGCTCTCCGGGAAGCGGATCCCCATCCCCTTGTGGGTGCCCAGGAACACGTGGCTCTTGCCATCGGTGAGGCGCACATCGAGCAGGTCGTCCCCTTCCTCGAGATCCACCGCGATGATGCCGGTGGAGCGAGGGTTGGCATAGGCCGCGAGCTCGGTCTTCTTGACCTTGCCGCGCCGTGTCGCGAAGAGGAGGAAGCGCTCGGCGTCGAATTCCTTTACCGCCACGAGCGCCGCGACCTTCTCGTCCTGGCTCACCGGGAGCAGGTTGACGATCGCCTTGCCGCGCGCCGCGGGGCTCGCCTCCGGAACCTCGTGCACCTTGAGGCAGTACACCTTGCCCACCGATGTGAAGACAAGGAGCACATCGTGGGTGGATGCCACAAAAAGGTGCTCCACGGGGTCCTCGTCGCGCACCGCGGCCCCACGGCGGCCGCGCCCGCCCCGGCGCTGGGCCCGGTAGATGGAGACCGCGGCACGCTTGATGTAGCCGGCCCGCGTGACGGTCACCACCATGTCCTCCTCGGCAATCAGATCCTCGACCGAGAACTCCGCCTCCTCGGGCAGGATCTCGGTGCGCCGCGGGTCCGCGAAGCGGCGCTTGGTTTCCTCGAGCTCCTCGATGATGATGTCGAGCACCAGCTTCTCGGAGGCAAGGATGCCCTTCAGGCGCGCGATCAGCGCCAGAACCTCCTTATGCTCGGCCATGATCTTGTCGCGCTCGAGGGCGGTCAGCCGCTGCAGCCGCATCTCCAGAATCGCCTGGGCCTGCGGATCGGAGAACCCGAACGTCTCCATCAGCGCCGCCTTCGCTACCGGTGGGTCCGCGGCCGCGCGGATGGTCTTGATCACTTCGTCCAGGTGGTCCAGTGCGATCACAAGGCCTTCGAGGATGTGGGCGCGGTCCTCGGCCCGCGCGAGGTCGTAGCGGGTCCGTCGCGTCACCACCTCTTTCCGGTGCTCGAGGAAGTGGCCGAGCATCTCCGGAAGCGTGAGCACCCGCGGCTGGTTGTTTACGATCGCCAGGAACGTGATCCCGAAGCTGGTCTGCATCGGGGTGAGCTTGAACAGTTGGTTCAGCACCACCTGAGGGACAGCATCGCGCTTGAGCTCGACCACGACCCGGATGCCGTCGCGGTCGGACTCGTCGCGAAGGTCCGAGACTCCCTCGATGTCCTTGCTATGCACGAGCTCGGCGATGCGCTCGACCAGGCGCGCCTTGTTGACCTGGTAGGGCAGCTCGCTGACGATGACCGCCACGCGGTCGCCCTTCTTCTGGTGCTCGATCCCCGCTCGCGCCTGCATCTGGATCGAGCCGTGGCCGGTCGTGTAAGCCTGCCGGATCCCGGAGGTGCCGCGGATGATCCCCGCGGTCGGGAAGTCGGGCCCGGGGATCAGCTTGATCAGCTCCTCGACGCCGATGCCGGGGTTGCGCGCGAACGCGACGCTCGCGTCGATGACCTCGCCCAGGTTGTGCGGCGGGATGTTGGTGGCCATGCCGACCGCGATCCCCGACGACCCGTTGACCAGAAGGTTGGGGAATTTCGACGGGAGGACCGCCGGCTCCTTGAGCGACCCGTCGTAGTTGGGCAGCCATTCGACGGTTTCCTTCTCGAGATCGTCGCCGAGCATCTCCTCGGCCAGCCTCGCGAGGCGGACCTCGGTGTACCGCATGGCGGCCGCGTTGTCGCCGTCCACCGAGCCGAAGTTCCCCTGGCCGTCCACGAGCAGGTGCCGCATCGAAAAGAGCTGCGCCATGCGAACCAGAGCGTCGTAGATGGCGGCATCGCCATGAGGGTGGTACTTGCCCATGACGTCGCCGACGATGCGTGCCGACTTCTTGTACGACTTGCCCGCTGTGTTTCCCTGCTCCGACATCCCAAAAAGGATTCGGCGGTGCACGGGCTTGAGGCCGTCCCGGACGTCGGGGAGGGCGCGGCCGATGATGACGCTCATCGCGTAGTCGAGGTAGGAGCGCTTCAGCTCCTTCTCGATAGCGACCGGGACCCGATCCTCCCGGGCAAAGAGCGTGTCGGTCATTATCCTTCCGTCCTCTTTCCTACACGTCCAGGTTGGCAACCTCGAGGGCGTTGCGCTCGATGAACGCGCGGCGCGGCTCGACGGCGTCACCCATTAGCACTGTGAAGAGCTCGTCGGCCTCGGCGGCGTCCTCGACACGCACCTGCAGCAGGCGCCGCGTCTCCGGGTTCATGGTGGTGCCCCACAGCTGCTCGGGGTTCATCTCGCCCAGGCCCTTGTAGCGCTGGATCGAGAGGCCGTGGCGGGCGCTCTCGTAGACGCGTCCGACCAGGTCCTGCGCGGATTCATAGGTTTCCTTGACGCCCTCCAGCTCGAGGTGGAACGGCGGCACGTCGAAGTCCTTCAGGTGCCTGTGGAGGTCGAGGAGTTGGCTGTACTCGTAGGTGCGGAAAAGCTCGTAGCCGAGCTCGACCGCCCGCTTCCGCCCGTTCTTGTTGTAGGTGACCCGAACCAGCTTCACCCCGTGCTCCTCGTCCTCGGCGGTCGCGGCGTCCTCGTACTCTTCGCGCAGCTCCGTTGCGAACGCCTCCATGAGCGTGCGGTCGGCCAGATGCTCACGCTTCCCGACACCCTGTCGCAGCATCGCCGTCACCAGGTCGCGCGGCCACCCCCGCTGGTCCAGGCGCTCCAGGTGCTCGAGCGTCCGCTCCAAGCGGCGGATCGCGTCCTTGAGGTCCTTGCCCTTGAGCGTTCGCCCGCTGCCGGCCAGGGTGAGCGTCGCACCGTCGGAGAGGCGGTCGAGGAGAAACGACGACAGTTCGGCGTCGTCCTTGAGGTAACGCTCCTCCTTCTTGTGCGCCACCTTGTAGAGCGGCGGCTGGGCGATGTAGAGGAAACCGCGGTCGATGACCGGGCGGAAGTGACGGAAGAAGAAGGTAAGGAGGAGGGTCCGAATGTGGGCGCCGTCCACGTCCGCGTCCGTCATGATGATGATCTTGTGGTAGCGCACCTTGGCGACGTCGAAGTCCTCCGCACCGATGCCGGTGCCGAGGCACTGGATAATCGTCCTGATCTCCTGGTTCGAAAGCATCTTGTCGAAGCGCGCCTTCTCCACGTTGAGGATCTTCCCGCGCAACGGGAGAATCGCCTGAAAACGGCGGTCCCGTCCCTGCTTCGCGGACCCGCCGGCGGAGTCGCCCTCGACCATGAACAGCTCCGCCCCGGCGGGGTCCTTCTCCTGGCAGTCGGCCAGCTTGCCGGGCAGCGACGAGCTGTCGAGCGCTCCCTTGCGGCGCGTGAGCTCGCGCGCTTTCCGGGCCGCCTCCCGTGCACGTGCCGCCTCCACGCACTTGCCGACGATGCGGCGCGCCATCGGTGGGTTCTCCTCGAAGAACTCCGCCAGGCCGGTGTTCACCACCGACTCCACCCACCCCTTGACGTGTGACGAGACCAGCTTGTCCTTGGTCTGCGAGGAGAACTTCGGGTCTCGGATCTTGACCGACAGCACCGCCGTGAGCCCCTCGCGCGCGTCCTCTCCAGTGAGGCCTTCCGGCAGGTTCTTGAGGAGGTTGTTGGCCTGACCATAGGTGTTGACGGTTCGGGTGAGAGCGGAGCGAAAACCGGAGAGGTGCGCGCCCCCGTCCGCGTTGTAGACCGTGTTGGTGAAGGGGAGGACGTTCTCGGTGTAGCCGTCGTGCCACTGCAGCGCGATGGCGATCTCCTCGCCCTCGGATTTGACCTCGAGGAGCTGAATCGGCTTGGCGTGGAGGGTGTTCTTGGCGCGGTTCAGGTACTCGACGAAGGCCGCGATGCCCCCTTTGAACTGGACCTCCTGCTCGCCGCCGTTGCGCTCGTCGTAGAAGCGAATGGCCAGACCCGGGGTGAGGAAGGCCAACTCGCGGAGGCGCTGCACCAGCAGGTCGTGATGGAACTCCAGGATCGCGAAGATCTCCGGGTCCGGCTTGAAGCTGACCACCGTGCCGGTCTTGTTCGAGTTGCCGACCCGTCGCAGGTCCGCCGCAGGCGCGCCCCGCCGGTACTCCTGCTCCCACACTCCGCCGTCGCGGCGGATCTCGAGGTGCAGCCACTCCGAGAGGAAGTTCACGACCGACACGCCAACCCCGTGCAGGCCGCCAGAAACCTTGTAGGCGTTGTTGTCGAACTTGCCGCCGGAGTGCAGCTCGCACATGATCACTTCGGCTGCGGCGCGCCCGCTCTCCTTGTGGGTGTCCACCGGGATGCCCCGGCCGTTGTCCTCTACCGTGGCGGAGTTGTCGGTGTGGATGCGGACCGTGATCCGTGTCGCGAACCCCGCCTGCGCTTCGTCCACCGCGTTGTCGACCACCTCCCAGACCATGCGGTGCAGCCCGGAGAGGTCGTCCGTGTCGCCGATGTACATCCCGGGCCGCTTGCGAACCGCGTCCGGTCCCTTGAGGACCTTGATGCTCTCGGCGTCGTAGATTTTTCCGGTCAACCTTCGCTCCCTCCCGGAGAGACAACCTCCACGGCCCCGGCGCGCATCCGCCAGACCGTGCCCCCCGCCAGGCGCGGCAACACCATCTCCTCATGCGCCGAGGAGAGCAGCGCCTGGCCACCTCCCTGCAGACGCCCCAGCACGCGCCGCAGCACGGCGGCGTCCAGTTCGGCGTCAACGTCGTCAAAGACCACGGTGGGGGTTCGCCCCTTTACCTCCAAAAGCAACGCCATCGCCGTGAGCTTCAGCGCCGTGGCCAGGAGCTTTCCCTGTCCCGCGGAGAGCACCTCTCTGGCCGGGGCGCCTTGCACGGTGAGCACCAGGTCGTGGCGGTGCGGCCCCACGGCGGTGTGGCCACGTGCGCGCTCCCGGCGGCGCGAGGCCGCCAGCGCGGCGCGCAGGCGAGCCGCCAGGGTCGCGGGTTCTGCGACCGCGACGCCATCCGGCGAATTATAGCGCAAGACCGGCCTCAAAAGGGACCATCCAAGGGCTTCAATCTCCCCTCCGAGGTGTCGCTCCAGGCCCGCCACCGCCGCCTGTCTGAACCCCA
>JALHTD010000254.1 GCA_022865555.1 Thermoanaerobaculaceae bacterium
CAGAAGAGGCCCCCAAAGAGGAGGATCTCGGTGGCCAGGAAGATCCACATCCCGAGCTTGCCCGACTCGAACTGTTGTTCGGCGGTGTCGAAGTGGTGCGCCAGGTGCCCCGTGTGAGCCTCCGCCACGCTCTCTCCCTTGCTGTTCGTCACGAGACCGAGCCTCCGGCTCTGGGGACGAACCCGCCCAGCTGACGGTCGAAGGCCCAGGCCTCGACGTCGTACGGGTCGCCGGCCACCGGCGTGGCGGCGAAGTTGTCGTGCGGCGGTGGTGAGCTCGTGCGCCACTCCAGGGTCGCGCCTCCCCAGGGGTTGGCAGGGGCGGGGCGGCCGCGGAACAGGGCGTGGACCAGGTTCACCGCGACGACCAACAAGCCCACCCCCAGCAGGTACGACCCGATGGTCGAGAGCTGGTGGTACGACTGGAACTCGGGCAGGTAGTGGTACGAACGCCGCGGTGCGCCGTGGCTGCCCATGACGAACTGCGTGAAGAACGTGGTGTTGAACCCCACGAAGACCAGCAGGGCGCCGACCCTCCCCCAGAGCTCGCTGTACATCCGGCCGAACATCTTCGGCCACCAGTAGTGCAGCCCGCCCAGGAACGCGATCACGGTCCCGCCGAACATCACGTAGTGGAAGTGCGCCACCACGAAGTAGGTGTCGTGCAGGTGGACGTCCACCGCGAGGGCGCCCAGGAAGAGACCGGTGAGCCCGCCGATGCCGAACAGGAAGAGGAAGGAAAGCACGTAGAGCATCGGGGTGGCGAGCCAGATCGAACCCTTGTACATCGTTGCCACCCAGTTGAAGACCTTGACGGCAGAGGGGATCGCGACCATGAACGTGAGAGCGCTGAAGATCATGCTGGCCAGGTTCGATTGCCCCGCGACGAACATGTGGTGGCCCCACACCAGGAAGCTGATCACCGCGATCGCGATCGAGGAGAGCGCGATGAACGTGTAACCGAAGATGTGCTTGCGGGAGAAGACCGACACCAGCTCGCTGATCACCCCCATCGCGGGAAGGATCATGATGTACACGGCCGGGTGCGAGTAGAACCAGAAGAAGTGCTGGAACAGGATCGGGTCGCCTCCGAGCGAGGGGTCGAAGATGCCGACCCCGAGGGCCCGCTCGGCGATCAGGAGCAGCAACGTGATCCCCAGCACCGGGGTGGCCATGATCTGGATGATGGCCGTGCCGTAGAGCCCCCACAGGAACAGCGGCATCCGGAACCAGCTCATGCCCTCGGGGCGGAGCTTGTGGATGCTCACGACGAAGTTGAGCCCCGTGAAGATGGACGAGAAGCCCAGGACGAAGACGCCGGCCACCATCGTGATAACGCTGGTGTTGGTGGTGGTGCTGTAGGGGGTGTAGAAGGTCCAGCCGGTGTCCACTGCCCCCGTTGCGATGGAGAGGAGGGCGAGCAGAGCGCCCGCGACCCACATGTAGTAGCTGGCCAGGTTCAGCCTCGGGAACGCCACGTCTTTCGCTCCCAGCATCAACGGCAGCACGAAATTCCCGAGCGCCGCGGGGATCCCCGGTATGATGAACAGGAAGATCATCACGGCGCCGTGCAGCGTGAACATCTGGTTGTAGGTGTTGGCGTCCATGAGCGCGCTGCTGCCCGGGATGAGCAGCTTCGTCCTGATCAGCAGCGCGAAGATCCCACCGAGAAAGAACGAGGCCAGGATCGAGACCAGGTACATCACGCCGATGCGCTTGTGGTCGAGGGTCAGGAGCCACGACCTGAGCCCGTGCCCGTGCGAGAGGTAGTTGTCCCCGCCGAGCGCGTTCTGACCCGCCCCCAGCCCGCCTGCGCCGATCACCGAATCGTTGCTTGCCATCACCCTGCCGCCTTTCCGCCTACTCCAACGTCTTGAGGTACTCGATGATCGCCGTGATCTCCTGGTCGGTGAGACGCCCCTTGAACGTCGGCATCACAGGCTGGAACCCGAGCACGACCTTGGACTGCGGGTCCATGATCGACTCGCGGACGTAGTCCTCGTCCGCCATGACCGTCTTCCCGCCCTCGAGCGCAACCTGGCGCCCGAACAGCTTGGAGAACGTCGGACCGGTGCCCACCGCGCCGTTCACCGTGTGGCACTGCGCGCACCCGCGGGTGCGGTACAGGCGCTCCCCGGCCTCGGCCGGCGACATCCTCTTGAGGAAGTCGCTCGCCTCCTGCAGCCACCTCTCGAAGCCACCCGGTTCGTGCACGACGACCTTTGCCCACATGTCGGAGTGCCCGGTGCCGCAGTACTGAGTGCAGTAGATCTGGTACTCGCCCGTCTTGACCGCACGAAACCAGATCCTCACGTAGCGGCCCGGCACCACGTCCCGCTTGAGACGGAACGCGGGGACGTAGAAGCCGTGTATCACGTCCTCCGAGGTCATCACGAGGCGCACCGGAACATCCACCGGAACGTGCAGGTTCTCGTCCACATGCCCGTTCGCGTATGTGAACAACCACTTCCACTTCTGGCCCGTGACCAGCACCTCGTACGAGTTGGCCGGAGCGACGTTCATGTCCAGGTACGCCTTGAAGCCCCAGGCGAAGATAGCGATCACGATGAGGATCGGGATCACGGTCCACGTGATCTCGAGCGCAGTGTTGTGCGACGCGCTCTTTTCCGCATCCTCGCGGCCCTCCCGGCGCCTGTAGCGGACCACGAAGAGCACCATGAGGCCCACAATCAGAACGAAGAAGAAGACTGCGATCCACAAGATCAAGTCGAAGATGCGGTCCACCGCCGCCGCGCCCGTGGAGCCCTGCACCGGCATCCAGAACCCACCGCCGGCCTGCGTTGCCGCCCGGCCGAACAGCACCGCTACGAGATCATGTCCAAGGCTCAATGTGCCACTCCCCACCTGCACCGCGGCCTTCGCCCATCGCGGGCTCGGGCTCGAGCGGTTTGCAGACCTCTACCTTCAACGCCCGGGTGACTGCTCGTCCGGGCGTGCGTTCGCTTTCTTTCGCGCCCCCCGCCGCCACGACGCGACCAGCCAGAGCCCCACGACGAGGGCCGTCGTGGCTCCTCCGAAGCGCATGATGTTGGTGGCAGCCAGCACGTAGCGCCCCTCCTGCGCGTCGTAGTGGAAGCAGTAGAGGAGCAGTTGATCGGTCGTCGTCCCGATCTTGCCCTCCCCCGCCTCGGTCAGCGCCAGCCGCATCGTCTTTGGCTGGTACACGACGCCGTACAGGTATCGCGCCAGTCTCCCGTCGGGGGTCGCCACGAAGATCGCCGCCGGGTGAGCGTACTGCTGGCGCTCCTCGACGTAGCGGTAGCCGAAACCGACGGCGTCGGCCAGCTTCCTGATGTTCTCCTCGCGACCGGTGAGGAAGTGCCAGCCCGCCGCCGCGCCCGGTCGCGCATACTCCTCCAGGTAGTTCTGCTTCTTCAGCCTTGCGAGCGTCGGCGTCTCGAGCGGGTCGATGCTGACGGTCACGATCTCGAAATCTCGGCCGGGCGTCCATGGGAGATCCTTGATGCTCTCCACAAGGCTGTTGAGAACCAGGGTGCACAGCATCGGGCAGCGGTAGTACCCCAGCGTCAGGACAACGGGCCGTTGGCCCGAGAAGAACTTTCCCAGCCGCACCTGCCTGCCGTCCTCGTCGGTGAACTCGAGGTCGAGGGGCAGCCGCGCCCCGGCGTGCTCGGTGATCCCGATGCCCTCGAGGTCCTTCGGCAGGGGCTCCTTGCGCTGGGCGGCCGAAGGCCCGGTGCCCACCATGGCGAGCAGAAGCGCAACCAGCCAGAGCCGTACGCGGCGCTTCATGAGACCCATCTCCATCCTCCGGCTCCTGAGGGGTGGCACGCTCCCACCCACCCGTCGCGCCCGGCCCATCCCTTCAGAGGCTGAAAGCGCATCCCAATGGATGCCATTCCGCCTCACCGCCCCTTCACGGCGGAGGCCGAGGGCAGCGGCGCCGGGGCGCTCCTGCCCGCCTCTTGCACGACCAGCTTCATCGCGAGGTCGATCGGAATCGCGACAACCCCCTTCTGCTGGTCCACGACCTTGTAGGAGTGCAGCAGCTCCTGCTGCTGCGCCCGTAGCTGCGAGAGCTCCTGGGGGGCGACCGCCACCACCTTACGCACGTTCTCCTCCTGCTCCGCTCGGTAGAAGAATGCCTGCAGCAGCACGATTACCACGAACAGCCCGATCGCGAACACGATCCCGACCAGTGCGGTCAGCGGTGCGTTGGGTTCGCCACCCTCTCTCACGGCCGCCTCCGAAGATAACGACGCATCATGCGTTCTCGAAAGCCAGCGACTCTTCGATGCGCGGGTCTCTCTCGGGCACCAGCGAGCGCCCGCGCAGGGCGAACGCGGCCGCGGCCAGCAGCAACGAGCCGAGGCCTACCAGCAAGGTCAGATCCAGAAGATGCGGCAGCGGGCTGCCCGGGCTGCCGGCCGGCGCCACGAGCCAGTAAAGGTCCACCCAGTGCATCAGCAGCAGCCACGCCGCCGCGACCGCAAGCATCCTCGGCCGGCGTTTGGGCCCGCGAGAGATGAGAACCACGAACGGCAGCAGGAAGTGGCCGAAGACCAGCACGAGACCGACCCACCCCCAGCCGTTCTCCTGCCGCTGCGCGAGCCAGCGGGTCTCCTCCGGGATGTTTGCGTACCAGATCAGCATGTACTGCGAGAAGCCGATGTAGGCCCAGAACACCACGAAACCGAAGAGCAGCTTGCCCAGGTCGTGGTAGTGCTCCACCGTCACCGCCCTGCGCAGGAAGCCGGAGCGCTGCAGTGCAAAGAGGAGGACGGTCAGCAGCGCGTAGATCCCCACCACGCCGCCCGCGAAGTAGTAGACCCCGAAGATCGTGCTGTACCAGTGAGGGTCGAGCGACATCAGCAGATCGATCGAGGCGAAGGTCAGGGTGACGCCGAACAGAACCATTGCGGGCGCTGCGCGCCGCTGCATCTGGACCGTGAGCATCGCGTCACCGGAGGAGTCCTGCTGCAGCGAGCGCTGGAAGAAATAGCGAACCGTGACGCTCCAGACGGCGAAGTACACCACCCAGCGCGCCACGAAGAACGGCACGTTGAGGTATGCCGCCTTGCCCTGCAGGGCATGGTCCCGCGCCACGACGGCGGCCTGCGACCAGGGGTAGAGGTCGTGCAACCCCAGCAGGACGGGGATGAAGAGCAGCGCGAGGAAAGGCAGTGTGGCGGATACGGCCTCGCTCACCCGGCGCACGACCACGCTCCACCCCGCGTGCGTGAGGTGGTGGAGGATCACGAAGTAGAGCGCCCCGAGCGCCAGGCTCAGCACGAACGCGAAGTTCAGGAGGTACGCGAAGAAGAAGCGCCGCCAGCCGTCGGGGCTTGCCGCCGCCAGAGCGAGGCTGAGGACGAGGGCCGCGGCACCGACCAGCGCGAGGCCCCGCCAGAGCTTCTCCCCCTGCGCGCCCAGGTGCCGCTTCTCCGCGAAGATGTCCGTGATCCGCTCCATCTCGCCTGCCCCTAGCGGAGCTGCCTCCGCAGCTCCGGCGGCACGTCGGCAACGCTTGCGGCCTGGCTGCGCTGCAGGGCGCGCACGTAGGCCACGATCGCCCAGCGGTCGGCCACCGGGATCTGCGCCCCGTACGCCGCCATGTTGCGGATGCCGTTTGTGGTCGTGTTGAACAGCTGACCCGCCGGCCGGCTCCGCACCAGGTCCGTGTGGTACGAGGAGGGCGGAGTCCAGGTGCCCTCCTGCAGCGCGTCGGCCCGCTTCGCAACCACGCCGTCGCCGTAGCCGGCGAGGCCGTGGCACGGCGAGCAGAAGATCTCGTAGCGCTCCTGCCCACGCCGCATCAGCTGCTCGGTGACGGGGACCGGGAAGGCGGTGACCCAGCCGTCGTCCGTGCGGCCGGTCCGGTACGCTGCGCTCCCCTCCAGATCGCCGCGCGCCACCGTGCCCGGCACCGGGGGCCTCATGCTGCGCCCGTCGGCGAACAGCGGGTTGGCCGTCTGCGTCTTGAGCTTGGGCTGCTTGGCCATGTCGAGGATCGGGTGGATGCGCGGCCGACCCGAAGTCGTGGCGCGCGAGCGCGCGATGAGCGCGAACGGCACCAGCGCCAGGGCGGCGAGCAGCACGAGGGCGTACACGAGCCAGCGGGGCGCCACGTCAGTCCTCCACCTCTTCCACCTGCTTGGCCCCCAGGCCTTCCAGGAACACCCTCGTCCTGGCCCGGTCGAACGTGGGGTCGTCTGCCTCGATGGCGACGAAGAAACCGTCGGTGGTGGCCCTGGCGAAGCCCCTGCTGGGGAAGACGGGGTGGTGGAGCTGTGGCAACCGGTTGGCCACCAGCAGGCCGACGAACGCCCCGACGGCCGAGAACAGAATCGTGAGCTCGAACGTGATCGGGATGGCTGCGGGCAGCCCGAAGAACGGCTTCCCGCTGACCAGGTAGCGGTAGTCGAACGCGTTGGTCCACCACTGCAGCAGCAGCCCGGCGGCGGCCCCGGTCGCACCCCCGCCCAGCACGAGCCAGGGCAGCTTGCTCATCCTGATCCCCATGCTCTCGTCGAGCCCGTGGATCGGGAACGGGGCGAATGCGTCGAAGGCCACGTACCCCGCGTCCCGAACCTTCTCGAGGGCGGCAAGGAGGGAGTCCACCGTGTCGAA
>JALHTD010000255.1 GCA_022865555.1 Thermoanaerobaculaceae bacterium
AGGGTTCTTGCCACGCGGGATCCGCCCGAAGTACTTCTCAGCGAGCTTGAGCGCCTGGTCGGGGTCGAAGTCGCCGACGAGTGCAGCGGTAATGTTGTTGGGAGCGTAGTAGACGCCGAAGTAGTTCTCGGCCTGCGCGCGGGTGATCGACTCCACGTCCGAGGGCCAACCGACCACCGGGTGCGAGTAGGGCGAGGACTCCCAGAACATCGCCTCGAAAGCCTCCTCGAACTTGCCGGTGGGGGTGGACTCGGTCCGCAGCCGGCGCTCCTCGCGCACCACGTCCCGCTCCGAGTAGAACTCGCGGAAAACGGGGTCGAGGAGCCGGTCGGACTCGAGCCAGAACCAGAGCTCCAGCTTGTTGGACGGGACCGTCACGAAGTAGAACGTCTGGTCCTCGCTGGTCCCAGCGTTGACGCCGGAGGCGCCCTGCGCCGTGTAGATCTGGTCCAGCTCCTCCTTGACGATGACCTCCCTCTCGGCCGCGTACAGCTTTTCGATCTGGGCCTTGAGGTCCTTCAGGCGGGGCGTCATGTTCGCGGGATCGTAGATCTCCCCGGACATCTCGCCGCGGCGCTGCATCTCGCGCAGCAGCGTGTACTCCTTCTCCATCTCCGCGCGGATCGCGTCCTGTTGCGCGCGAATCTCCGCGTCCTTGGCGTAGTCCTTCGTGCCGATGGTCTTCGTTCCCTTGAACATCATGTGCTCGAAGAGGTGCGAGATTCCCGTGATGCCAGGCGGCTCGTTGACGGAGCCCACACGCGCGACCCAGCCGCATGCGACGGTGGGCGAGTCGCGCCGGATCACCATGAGCAGTTTCATGCCGTTAGGCAGCACCGTTTCCAGCACCGGGATCTTGGGGAGTGCCGAAGGCTGGGCCTGGGCTTGCCCGGCGCCCGCCGCTCCCGCGAGGAGCAGCAGCACGAGGGTCGCCCATGTGTACCTTTTCGCCATCTCAGGCTCCTTTCGCCATGGCCCAGCCGTGTACCACGCCACGCCCCGGAGGTCAATGCACCGGTGGGCGGGTATACTTCCGAACCGTCAGGGAGGTTGTGATGCCAAGGACCGTCAGCGTCGTGCTCGTACTTCTTGCGGCAGTGCCGCTGCTTGCCGCGGGCAACCCGGAGAACAAGGCCATGGTTGAGAGATTCCGCGAGTACCTGCGTACCCACCAGGCCACGGTGGCGCCGATGGAGCGCGAGGCCAACCTCGCGTGGTGGGAGGCGGCCACGTCCGGCAAGGAGGAGGCGTACAAGAGGCAGAGCGAGCTTCAGACGAAGCTCGAGACGGTGTACACCGATCCCAAGACCTTTGCCTTCCTCAAGGAGGTCCGTGCCGCCGGCGTGGTCACGGACCCGCTCGAGAAGCGGCAGCTCGACAGGCTCTACCTGGCCTACCTCGGCCGTCAGATCGATCCCGCGCTGCTCGCCAGGATCATCGCCGCCTCCTCGGCCATCGAGCAGAAGTTCTCCACTTTCCGCGGCAAGGTCGACGGCAAGGAGGTCACCGACAACGAGATCGTGGAGGTGCTCGCCAACTCCCGCAACCGCGACGAGCGCAAGACGTACTGGCTCGCCTCGAAGCAGGTCGGCGTCGCCCTCGCGCCGGACGTGTTGGCGCTCGTCAAGCTGCGCAACGAGCAGGCCGTCGCCCTCGGGTTCCGGGACTACTACGCGCTCCAGCTCGCCCTCAACGAGCAGGACGAGGCGTGGTTGCTCTCCCTCTTCGACGAGCTCGACCGCCTGACGGCCGAACCGTTCGCTCGGGCCAGGAAGCGCATCGGCGAGGTGCAGGGGAAGCGGCTCGGCGTCCCGCCGGACCGGTTGATGCCGTGGGACTACACCGATCGGTTCTTCCAGGAGGGGCCCAACCTCTCCGAGAGCAACATGGACGCGCCGCTCGCCGGCAGGGACATCGCCAAGCTGGGCGCGGGCTTCTACCGCGGGATAAGCCTGGACGCGGACCCGATCCTCGCCAGGTCCGACCTCTACGAGCACAAGGGCAAGAACCCCCACGCCTTCTGCACCGACATCGACCGCAAGGGCGACGTGCGCGCTCTGCTCAACATCAAGCCGAATCAGGAGTGGCTCGGCACGACGCTGCACGAGCTCGGGCACGGGGTCTACTCCTACTACACCGCCCGCTCGCTCCCCTACTTCCTCCGCACCGACAACCACGCGTTTGCCACCGAAGGGGTGGCAATGCTGTTCGAACGGCTCGCCAACAATGCGGCCTTCTACCGCGCCCTGGGTCTCGTGGACGAGCCGACAAGCGTCAAGCTCGCGGTGCCCATGCAGGAGAAGGAGCAGATGGCGGGGCTCGTCTTCTCGCGCTGGAGCCAGGTCATGCTGCGATTCGAGAAGGGGCTGTACGCCAACCCCAACCAGGACCTGGACGCCCTGTGGTGGAAACTGGTCGAGCGTTACCAGGGCCTCGAGCGCCCCGCCGAAGCCCCGGTCGGGGCGTGGGCGAGCAAGATCCACATCGTCACGGTGCCCGTCTACTACCACAACTACCAGCTCGGCGCGCTGTTCGCCGCCCAGCTCCACGCCGCCGTCTGCCGCGACCTCTACCCGGGCCAGGAGCCTTCAACCGTCATCTACCTCGGCAACCCCAGGGTAGGGGTTTACCTCAAGGAGAAGGTGTTCGCATCGGGGGCAAGCCTCCAGTGGAAGGAGTTCGTCAAGGTCTCTACCGGGGAGCCGCTGTCCCCGCGGGCGTTCGCGGGACAGTTTGCGAAGAAGGCGGGCGCCGGCCCGCGCGCTTCCGGCGGCCAGCCCTAGCAGTTTGCCCCCGAGGTGTGACTCGAGGCCGGGGCGGCCCACCCCGGCCCGTTTTCTGTCGCTCCCCTGCTCGGTCGCTTCGCCCGGACCGCGCGCCCACCGTCGTTGCGTGCCGTGGGAAGGGCTAACATGATCAACGATGGGGTTGTTCAGTTTCCTCCGCGGTCTCCTCGCCACTCCCGAGGGGGTAGTGCTGGCCCTGGGAGGCGGCGGGGCGCGGGGCCTCGCGCACGTCGGCGTGCTCGAGGTCATCGAGGAGGCCGGAATCCCGGTCGCGGGCATCGCTGGCACAAGCGCCGGCGCAGTGGTCGGCGCCATGTGGCTCACGCTCGGCAGCGCCGCGGCAGTCGCGCAGCGTTGGCGGGAGTTCCTGGCGGGGGGCCTCTTCCCTCACCTGCCCGACGTGCGCCTCACCGACACCGTCACCAGCCGCGACAGCCTGCTCCTCCACTTCGCCCGGCGACTGAAGCGAGGCGCGGTTGTGGCTCTCGCCCTCGGACGCACGAGCCTCGTCTCGCACGAGGAGTTCGAGAAGCGCCTCGCGTTCCTCTTCCCCGACGTCCAGATCCAGAAGCTGCGGTTGCCCTTTGCCGCGGTCGCCACCGACTTCGAGACCGGCCGGCCCGTAGCCCTGCGCAGGGGCCGGCTCCTGACCGCGGTCGCCGCGTCCGGTGCGGTGCCCGCGGTGGTCCTGCCGTACACCCTCGACGGACGTGCCCTGATCGACGGCGGAACCGTGGCCGACGTGCCCGTGGCTCAGGCGAGGGAGCTGGCCCCTCGGCCCGTGGTGGCGGTGGAGGTCGGCGAGGGCTGGCCCGACGAGGACCCCGAGACGATCACCCTGCCGCGCGCGATGGTGCGCGGGGCGCACATGACGCACGAGGCGTTGAGAGGCCTCCAGGTCCGGGACGCCGACCTGGTGATCGCCCCGGAGGTCGGCAACCTCCACTGGTCGGAATTCGCCCGCTTCGAGGAGGCCGTGGCGGCCGGGCGGGCCGCGGCTGGGCGCGCCGTGCACCGCATGCGGGCCCTGTCCTCGCGCCGGCACGCCCCGGCGGAGCGCGAGGGCGCGGGCGCATGAGCCGCGGCCCGGCAATGAAGGACTTCCCGTTCTCCTGCCCGGTCGAGCTACGCTACGGCGACGTGGACGCGATGAACCACGTCAACAACGCCGTGTACGTCACCTTACTGGAGACCGCCAGGGTGCGTCTCTGGCAGCAGCGGTTCGGTTTCTCGGGCTCGGCCCGCGACATCCCAATGATCGTGGCGCGTGTCGCTGTCGACTACCGCTCCCCCGTCGGCCTCGAGGAGCCCGTCGAGATCGGCGTGGGCGTCCGGGAGATAGGCCGCACCAGCTTCACGCTGGCCTACCGGATCGAGGCCTCGGGCCGGCTCGCGGCCGAAGCCGAGACGGTGCAGGTTCTCTACGACTACGGGCAGGGGCAACCGGTGCCGATCGCCGGCGAGGTGCGGCGCAAGCTGGAGGAGCTCATGCTCTCCGGCGCCGGCCGCTAGCCCCGCGCGGCTACAATGGGGGCATGCTGCCATCCCTTCCCCTGGCGCTGTTTGCGCTGACCCTGCTTCATCTTTCTCCGGCTCAGGTTCGCGCAGA
>JALHTD010000256.1 GCA_022865555.1 Thermoanaerobaculaceae bacterium
GGGTGCTCTCATTCCAGCCGGGAGGTAACACCGTGGCGGTCGCGCTCGATCGACTGCCTCCCGGCACCGCCGTGGTCTATGCCTCGTACTTCGCCTGGTTCGCCACCCACTGCGAAGACACCGTCTGGCCCGGCGATCGCCACTGACCGTGGGCTACCCTTTTTCGCCGATGCCGTTATCGCGCGCCCGCGCAACGGGCATGGCGATCTCGCCATTTGAGGGAAACCCCTTCGGCACCCTGCAGTGACCGAACCGGCGGGCGTCCGAACCTACGAGATGGGCTTGCCCGGTTCTCCAGGTAACCCCGGCACGAGGTCGCGCAAAACGAGCTTCATGTTGCGCGGCTTGCCGTTCCCCTTCACGGCCAGCTTGACCGTCGTGCCGACAGGCTCGGTGCGGAAGCGCTCGCGAACGACCGGCAACGACAGCTGCCCGGCAGGCGTCCCGCCGATCGCCGTGATCCGATCGCCCACCTTGAGGCCCGCTTCCTCCGCCGGCCCGCCTGGCACCACGTCGACCACCTCGAACCCCTCGGGGCCGCGGTTGATCCACATGCCGGCCCGGTCGTAGGCGTCGGGTCGGGCGTAGTTCGCGTTGGGCTCGAAGATCAGCCGCTGGCGACCGTAGTCGAACGTGACGTTGAACCGCTTGAGCACGCCGGCGCCCACGTTACCGGCCACGTAAGGGTCGATGAACGCCCCCTTCTTCTGCTGCGAGAGGTCCACGACCGGACCGGCCACCTCGAGCGTTCCCAGCCTGAGGGTCCTGGCGCGGGTCACCAGCCCGCGCGCCGGCCCGCCTACGCCCCACCCCGTCACGGCCGCCACCTTGGCCCCGTAGTGCTCCGTGAGCCCGTTCTTCTCGGCGAACGGCGCCAGGATCGTCACCGAGCCACGCGCGCCGGTGTCGATGTCGAACTTCCCGGAGATACCGTCAAGGGAACCTTCGACCTGCGGGATGTGCTCGTTGAAGGTGAACGGAACGATCGTCCCCGTTCCGCGGTACTCGAAGGCCGAGGGAAGCGCAAGCGTCAGGAGCTTCTTCTCGTAATCCACCCTGGCTACGAAGCGCTTGAACACCTCGTAGCCGACGAGGCCGAACTGCGGCGCGCCCTCGACCGCCGCAAACGGCCCGAGCGCGAACACCAGGAAGACCTGGTTCGCGATCGTGGCATCGCCGATCTGGAGCTTCTCGACCTTTGTGACCCCCATGTCTTCCGACTTCTCGCCCACGCCCCGTCCCTCGAACGCGCCCTCGCTCGAAAGGCCCAGCTCCTTGGCCAGCTCCGGCGTGACGACGTTGGCGCCCCCGGTGTCGCACATCAGGCGGTAGGGGCCCTTGCCGTTCAGCTTGACGTCCACGTAGATGTGGTTGTTGAGCAGCTCGAACGGGACGGTCGTGGAGGTCTTGCCTCCGGCAAGCGAGAAGTCGGGCGGAGGCGGGGCTGGGAGTTTGAACGCGGCGTCCTCCGCCGGCACGTTGAACTCGACGCTCTCGACCGTGGTCCGCTGGTCGTAGCGCGGGTCGCCGTTGGTGGACCGCGCCGCGAACGCCATCTTCACGCCGCCGACGGTCCTGTAGTCGGTCTCGAACGTCGTGCGCGTCTCGATTGCCGTCTTCTCGACGGTCCTGTCGATGAGCATCGTCGTGCCATCGATCCACAGGTCGAACGGCCTGCCGCCTTTGGGTGTGATCCTGACGACGAGGCAGTGCCTGCCGTTCTCCTCCTGCGTGCCCGCATCCTCGATCTGGGCCGGCCAGCGTTCGGGGTTCCAGAACCCGTAGGCTCGCCGGTACGACTCGTTCGCCGCCCCGAGGCGGCCGTCGCCGCCTTCCTCCACGCGCGACTGGCCCGAGGCGTCCTGCGACCAAAGGATGGTGCCGTCGAACCCCTCGGCGCCGCTCATCGGACCGATCTTGAAACGGTCCACATAGCGGCCAAGGGTCACGTCATCGAGCGCCTCGACTGTACCGGTGAGCCCTCCGATGGAGATCGTCATCGTGGCCCGCGCCGTGCGGATCGCGTCCCAGGCCGCTCCACCGCTCGCGGCTTTGACCTTGGCCAGGATCTCGTTGGGGTCGCCGGCATGCACGGCGCCGGCAAGCAAGAAGATGAGCACAGCGCACACGGAATTCCGGACCATGGGAACACCTCCAGGTTCTTCTACGCTTCCGCCTCGCTCGGGTTTCGATGGGCACACGGGTCCGGGCACCGGCAGACAGTGGTCCGTCGTCCGAAGCAACAGGGGCTCAAACCTTCGTAGTGCCTGCGCGGGA
>JALHTD010000257.1 GCA_022865555.1 Thermoanaerobaculaceae bacterium
CCTGCTCGGGTACGGCCTTGCCGTGATCGCGGTTGTCATCGACCTCGGCCGGTACTGGAGCCTCTGGAAGGTCCCGATCTTCGTATGGCGGTGGTCCCACTCGCCGCAGCTCGAGGTGGCGCTCTGCGTGGCGGCCTACACCCTCGTGCTGATGATCGAGCTCTCCCCCGCGCTGTTAGAGAAGCTGCGAGCGAGCGCGTCGAGCGGCCTGCGGAGGCTCGCCCAGAGCGGGCTCACCTTCATAGAGAAGAGCTTCGTCTGGGTCCTTGCGCTCGGTCTCCTGCTCCCGACGATGCACCAGTCCTCTCTCGGAACGATGATGCTGCTGCCGGGCCCGAGGATGCACCCGCTCTGGTTCACTCCGTGGTTACCGCTGCTGTTCGTGGTCAACTGCATCATCATGGGGTTCGCGGTCGTGACGCTCGAGGCGACGTTCTCCGCGGTGGCATTCCGGCGCTCGCGGGAGACAGCCATGATTGCTTCCCTGTCGCACGTGGCTGCGTGGGTCGCACTCGGCTGGTCGGTATTCCGGGTCGCCGTCGTAGCCCTGACGGGCAAGCTCGGTTACCTCGCAAGCGGCTACGGCCTGGCGTTCCTCGCCGAGGTCGGGCTGCTCGTGGTGGGCGCGGCGACGCTGCTGTCGGAAAGCCGTCGGAGCCAGCCCGTGTGGCAGGTGCGCGCAGCGATCCTGCTGTTCCTCGGAACCGCGCTGCACCGCGTCAACACCTACCTGGTCGCGTTCAACCCGGGGTCGAACTACTCCTACTTCCCGGCGGTTCCCGAGCTGCTCATCACGTTCGGCATCGTCGCCGCCGAGATCGCGATCTACGTGGCGGTTGTGAAGACGTTTCCGATCCTTCAGGGCCCCGCGCCCGCGAAGGCGTCGTCCTAAGGGGGAGACACCATGAGCCAGAGAATCACTGTAGATCCGATCACCCGCATCGAGGGCCACTTCCGCATCGATGTCGAGGTGGACGGCGGCATCGTCAAGAATTCCTGGTCTTCCGGGCAGATGTTCCGCGGCATCGAAGAGATCCTCAAGGGGCGCGACCCGCGGGACGCCTGGCTGTTCACCCAGCGCTTCTGCGGCGTGTGCACGACGGTTCACGCGATCGCCTCGGTGCGTGCCGTGGAGAACGCCCTCAACCTCGAGATCCCGATCAACGCTCAGTACATCCGGAACATCATCGTTACCGCCCACTGCCTGCACGACCACATCGTGCACTTCTACCACCTGTCGGCGCTCGACTGGGTGGACGTGGTGTCGGCGCTCAAGGCCGACCCCGTGAAGACGGCGGCCCTCGCAGAGACCCTCTCGCCCTGGCCGCGCAACGGGTGGCGCGAGATGGAGGCGGTCAAGGCGCGGCTGCAGGGCTTCGTCGCCGGCGGCCAGCTCGGCATCTTCGCGAACGGCTACTGGGGCCACCCGGCGATGAAGCTGCCGCCCGAGGTGAATCTGCTCGCGGTCGCACACTACCTGCAGGCGCTCGAGTACCAGCAGAAGGCCCTCAAGGTCGTGGCCGTCCTGGGCGGCAAGACCCCCAACATCCAGAACCTCGCGGTCGGCGGGGTCACCAACCCGATCAACCTCGACAACCAGTCCGCCATCAACATGGAAAAGCTGTTCATGATGAAGGAGCTGCTGGAAGAGGTTCGGACCTTCATACAACAGGTCTACCTGCCGGACGTCGCGGCCATCGGCGCGATGTACGCCCCCTGGCTCGGCTACGGCGCCGGGGTGATCAACTACCTCGCCGTGCCCGACCTGCCGCTCGACACCAAGGGGACCAAGTTCGACCTTCCTGGCGGCACGATCTTCGACGGCGACCTGGCCGGGGTGAAGACCATCAACAGCTTCCAGGATCCCTACTTCCGGGACAACGTGAGCGAGTCGATCGCACACGCGTGGTACCAGGGTGTCTGGGATAGGCACCCGTTCGACGAGGACACGGTCCCGAACTACACCGACTTCGACGCGGAGAAGAAGTACTCCTGGGTGAAAGCGCCGCGCTTCCAGGGCCGCCCGATGCAGGTGGGCCCGCTCGCCCAGGTGCTCGTCGGCTACGCGTCCGGTCACGAACTGATCAAGAAGTACGCCGACCAGACGCTAGCCACCGCGGGATCGATTGCCAAGACCAAGCTCGGACCCGAAGTCCTGCACTCGACGCTGGGGAGGCACGCGGCCCGGGCGATCCGCGCGGCCGTCATGGCCGACCTCGCGCTCAAGCACCTGAACCTGCTGATCGAGAACATCGGCAAGGGCGACGTAGCGATCTTCGTGCCGCCGACCTTCCCCGCTGGGGAGCAGCGCGGCTTCGGCTTCCACGAGGCGCCGCGCGGGACGCTCTCACACTGGGTCATCATCCGGGATGGCAAGATCGCCAACTACCAGGCGGTCGTGCCGTCAACGTGGAACGCCGGCCCGCGGGACGAGAAGGGACAGAAGGGTCCGTACGAGGCGTCGTTGATCGGCAACCCGATCGCCGACGCGGAGAAGCCGCTCGAAGTCCTGCGCACGGTGCACTCCTTCGACCCCTGCATGGCGTGCGCCATTCACACGGTGGACGTTGAGGGCAACGAGATCGCGCGGGTGAGAACGCTGTGATTCCGGTTGGCGAGGAGGCGGCAGCGGAGAGGCCTCCGGAAGCCAACGTTGCGGTGCTGGGCCTGGGCAACGTCCTCATGGGGGACGATGCCCTCGGCCCGACCGTGATCAAGGTGCTCGAGGCGGAGTACGATTTTCCGAGGGGGGTCTCGGTGCAGGACCTCGGGACCCCCGGCCTCGACCTCACCCCCTACCTGACGGGCGTCACGGCGCTGATCGTGGTGGACACCGTGCGTGCGAGCGGCGCTGCGGGCGAGGTGCGGCTGTACCGGCGTGACGAAATCCTCAAGCACCCACCACAGCCGCGACTCTCGCCTCACGACCCTGGCCTGAAAGAGGCCCTCCTGACCGTGGAGTTCTCCGGTACCGGCCCGAAGGAGGTGCTGCTCGTCGGCGTGATTCCCGCGGAAGTGAGGACGGGTGTCGGACTCAGCCCGGCGGTGCGGGCGGCCGTCCGGTTCGCGGTCGCCGAGGTCGTCAAGGATCTCGCGCGGCTCGGGGTCGCGCCGCGGGCCTGCGCGGCCCCCGGACCCCCCGACCTCTGGTGGGAGCGTCCGTGACGGGTACACTGGCGAAGAAAGCGGTACGGGAGGGTGATGGCGATGGTCAGCCGTGAGGTTCTCGTCCGCAAGCTGGAGTGGTGGCTGGTGGTGCTTATCGCGCTTCACACCTACGGTATTGGGGTGACTCTGCTCGCGCTCCCCGAGTGGTCCCTGCGGTTCGGGGGCTGGGAGACCATCCCTCCGCTCTTCTTCCCACGCCAGGCGGGCGTTTTTCACCTGGTCCTGGGCACCGGATACCTTGCCGAGTACTTCCGCCTGCGCTCCGTCTGGCTCCTGCTGATGGCCAAGGCCTGCGGGTCGGTGTTTCTGCTGGCCGCGACGCTCCTGGCCACGGTCCCGTGGTTCGTGACCTTTGCCGGGGTCGTGGACGGGCTGATGGGCCTGACGGTGTTAGTGGTCCACCTCCGGGTCAATCGGCCAGCGGCGGCGCAGTCCTCCCCGGGGGCCTCCTAGCTCCGCGGGCGTCCCTCTGCCCTGACGACCTGGTCGTTCTTGGGGGCTCGCCCGGCTGGAGCGCGTGCACCTGCGGTGCTATCCTTGCGCGAGGTCGAAGGGAACTCCTTGATGGCTAGCGGTTCTCTCAGGATCTCGAGGGTGCGTCAAGCATGCCCCGTCCGGCGCTGATCATCACGGGCGCCTCCGGCTTCGTGGGACGCCACCTTCTCGAAGAGCTGAAGGACGACTACCGCATCTTCGCGATTGCCCGCCGATCCCAGCGCGACTGCGGCGCCCCTGTGCACTCCAACATCGCCTGGATGCAGGTGGACATCGGGGACTTCGATGGCCTCACACGGACGTTTCGCGAGATCACATCGGCAGGCGGGGCCAAGTTCCTCTTCCACCTCGCGGGCTACTACGACTACGCGTTGGAGAACCGGCCGGAGTACACGCGAACCAACATCGATGGCACGCGCAACGTCCTCGAGCTGTCGAAGCAGCTCCATCTCTCGCGCTTCCTGTTTGCGAGCTCGGTGGCGGCATGCGCGTTCCCGCGGCGCGAGGGACCGATCACGGAGGCGACCCCACCCGACGGCAGGCACATCTATGCGTGGAGCAAGCGCGAGGGGGAGCGCATTGTGCGGGAGGAGTTTCCTTCCGTGCAGAGCTGCATCGTGCGTCTCGGTGCGGTTTACAGCGACTGGTGCGAGTATCCCCCCCTCTACATCTTCCTCAGCACCTGGCTGGGAAGGTCCTGGAAAGGGCGGGTCCTCGCTGGGAAGGGCGAGAGCGCCATTCCCTACATCCACATCCGGGACGTCGTGACGTTCTTCAGGCACTTTCTCGCGGGCCACGAGCGCATCGGGCCAGGGGAGATCCTCGTTGCATGCACGCCGGGGTGCACCTCGCACCGCAGGCTCTTCGAGCTGGCTACCCGCTCGTTTCTCGGTGCCTCCAAACCGCCTCTGCTCCTGCCCGTGCCCCTGTGCGGAGCCGGGATGGTGATGATGAATGCCCTGGGGCGGGTCACCGGCCACATGCCGTTCGAACGGCTCTGGATGTACCGGTACATCGACCGACAGATGGAGGTGGACGGCTCGCACACCTGCGCCAGGATCGGCTGGTCGCCGAGCGCGAGGTACCAGATCGAGAGGAGGCTCCCCTTCGTGATCGAGCGCATGAAGAGCGAGCAGGTCGAGTGGCACGCACGAAACGCGGCGGTCATGAGAAGGGACATTGCACGACCCGACCTCGCGATCTTCAAGGCTCTCGTGACGGAGGAGAACCAGGTGGTGGATGCTCTCGTCGAGAGGGTCGGTGCGGCGGCGACCCGCGACCAGCTACCCGCCTTCGCGGCGACGGACGCGGCCGAGCTTGCGTGGCTGATCCGGTTGCTCTACCGGCTGCTTCTCACCTCGGTGCAGACGAGCAACAGGATGTTGCTGGTGAACTACCTGGAGGTCACTGGGGCCAGCCGCTTCAAGGCCGGGTTCACGGCAGATGAGATCTGCCTGTTCCTGAAGCACATGAACGAGACGGTCGTCGGTGCCCTCGCGCGCAGGGACGAGCTCAAGCGGCTTGGCCAAGAGACCTACGATCGAATCACCGTGCCGATCGAGCTGGGCATGGAAGAGGTCCGGGGCCAGTACGAGCGGTTTCTGGAGGGAGGAGCGACCGCGCTCGAGGAGCCCTTGGAGTCCGCGGCGGCGGAGCAGCCGTCGGCGCGCGAGCTGCTCGAACGCACTATCTGGAGCTGTCTGGTACAGAGGAGGTAGGGAGTTGCCCGAGGAGAAGCTTTCTGCCGGAGCCCGCTCGTGAAGCAGCTCGCGTTCAGGACGCGGCTGCTGCTCGGGTTCACGGCGGTCGTGGGCATCGTGGCGATCGTCAGCACCTGGGCGGGCATGTCGTTCATCTCGCAGACGGTCATGAAGGAGGCGATGGTCCGGGTTGAGATGGACCTCGGTACGGCCTGGTCCGCATACGAGGCGGAGCGTTCGCGGCTGCAGATCGTGGTCAGCATGGCCTCCCAGAACGAGCTGCTCCGGACTGCGTTGCGCTCGGGCAATGCCACAGGGGGGATCGCCGGGGAGCTCGACGCCTTCCGACGGAAGTACGACATTGACTTCGTCACCCTGGTCGACAGGGCCGGAAATGTTGTGGCGCGATCGCGCCAGCCGTTCGCGGCCGGTGACAAGGTCCTGCCCAACGTGCTCATCGAATCCGCCTTGCTGGGGACGGCGAGCGGCGGGACGATCGTGCTGTCGCGCGAGACGCTCCTCCTTGAGGGGGAGGCGCTGGCCGAGAGGGCGTACATCCCCCTCGTTTACACGGAGCGTGCCATCCCCACCGACAGGGCGGTCGAGGGCAGGGGGATGGTCCTCGAGGCGGCGATCCCGGTGCTCGACTCGGTGGACCATGTTTTGGGGGTGGTGTATGGGGGGCTGCTGCTGAACCGAAAATTCTCCCTCGTCGACCGGATCCGGGACACCGTGTTCGGGGAGAAGGAGTACAAGGGAAAGCCCGTCGGCACGGTGACGCTCTTCCTTGGGGATGTGCGCATCGCCACCAACGTCATGCTCGACACCGAGACGCGCGCCCTCGGGACACGGGTGTCGGAGGCGGTTTACGAGAAGGTCCTCCGTCGTGGGGAGCGCTTCGCCGCCCGGGCGTTCGTGGTCAACGACTGGTACCTGTCGGCGTACGACCCGATCAGGGACCCGTCTGGCAAGATCATCGGCATCATCTACGTTGGGTTGCTGGAGAAAAAGTACCTTGGCTACAAGTCGAGCCTGGCAGTGCAGTATCTCGGCATCACGTTCCTTTCGCTGCTGCTCGCGGCGACCGCCGCGCTCTACCTCTCAAGCGGTTTTCGCAGGCCGATCTTGCGCCTGGTACGGGCGACGCGCGAGCTGTCTGGGGGGAGTTTGCAGACTCGGGTCGAGCTCACCCACGCGAGCCGGGAAGTCACGGAGCTGGGGCAGGCGTTCAACGCCATGGCGGGCGCCATGGAGACGCACACCAGGGAGCTCAAGGAAGTGTCGGAGGCGGTGAAAACCGCGTACCACGAGGCGGCCGAGAAGAATCGTGCCTACCTCGAGATGCTCGGCTTCGTCACCCACGAGCTCAAGTCGCCCCTGGCATCGATCGTATTTGCCATTGGTTCCCTGCGTGACCACATCCTCGGCCCGCTGAACGCGGACCAGGAAGCTCTCCTGAAGGCGGCTTCGATCAGCGCCGACTACCTCCGCGACACGATTGCAAACTACCTCAACCTGAGCCGGATCGAGGAAGGGGAGCTGAAGCTGCGTCTTTCCGAGGTCCGCTTCCGTCGGGATATCATCGGGCCGCTGCTGGAACGCGTCACCGAGCTGGCCGCCGACCGTGGCATGCGAGTGGTGTGCGATGTGCCCGAGGGGTTGGCCGGGGTGTGCGACCCGGATCTGGTGGGCTCCGTCTTCCAGAACCTTCTCTCCAACGCAATCAAGTACGGTCGGGAGGGTGGCACGATCCGCGTGCGTGTCCAGGATTCCCCGGACGCTGGCTGCCTTCGCTTCAGCGTCTGGAACGAGGGGGAAAGCTTCGGCAGCGACACCGGTGGGAAGCTCTTCCAGAAGTTCTCCCGGCTGACGTTTGGTGGCGATGACACCAAGTCAGGGACAGGGCTCGGGTTGTTCGTCTCGAAGCAGATCGTCGAGAAGCACGGAGGGCGCATCTGGGCCGAGTCCGAACCCGGGCAGTGGGCCGACTTCATCTTCACGCTTCCAATCACGCCGCCGGCCCCAGTGAACAGTGCCGATGGTGGCGTCGCCCGGCCGGCCTAGGAGACGGGACCTTCCGAGGAGCGCTGGTTCTGTGCCTTCACCAGGAGCGCCTCGATCTTCGCCAGGATCTCCGCGGGCTTGACCGGCTTCTCGATGAAGTCGTCGACCGGGAGGAGTGCGGTCCCGACCCGGTCGGAGAAGTCGAGGTGCGTCTTGCTGGTCACGCTCGTGAGCATGATGATGGGGATCTTGGAGTACTTGGCGAGAGGGGACGCCGGCCCGCCGGCCCGAAGCTCGCTGACGACGCGAAAGCCGGCCACGAAATCCTCCATGATGACGTCGAGGATGATGAGGTCGGGCTCGACCTCCGGGATCCTGCGCAGCGCCTCGGCCGCAGAGTAGGCCGCAAAGAACTCGTAGCCCTTGGCCGTGCACACGAGCCTGAACACGTTGACCAGGTTCACGTCATCGTCGATCATCATCAGCTTTCGGCCTGTGCCCATCGCCCACTCCAGTTTTGAAGCATGCTACCAGACCCTGCCACCGGCTCCTGCCCGGGCCGATAGGGCTGGTGCGGGCGCCAAGGGGCCCTACACCTGGACCGAGCCGAATAGCTGGGCGCTCACCGGGAACCGTACGACGAAGCGCGTGCCCTGCCCAGGCGTGCTGTGCAGCGTAACCGACCCGTGGTGCTGCTCCACGACGGCCTTCACGATGGCCAGGCCGAGGCCGGTCCCTTCAGCGGTGTGGCTGCGCGCGTTGGCCGAGCGGAAAAACTCCTCGAAGACGCGGGCCTGATCCTCGGGTGGGATACCGATTCCTGTGTCTGATACGTCCAGGCAGAGCTGACCGTCAACGCGGGACACGCGAACTGCCACGGCGCCTCCGCGCGGCGTATAGCGGATCCCGTTGGCCAGCAGGTTGCCCACCAACTGCCGAAGGCCAGCGGCATCCCCGTGCATGACGGCAAGGTTCGGTTCCACGTCGAGGAAAAGCGAGACACCGGCGCCGTCGGCGGACGCCCTCATTTCGGTAATGAGCTCTGCGGCCAGCTCTCCAAGGTTGAGCGGCTCGGCCTCGACCGCCAGGGGGCTCTCGCGGGCGCGTGCGAGCGCTAGGAGGTCCTGCGTGAGCTGGCCGAGCTCCCCCGCCCGTCGCTCGGCGCGCCGAATCATGTCACTGGACTTCTCCGGCAGCTCTCCTGACAGGCCGTCCAGGACGACCTTGAGAGCCGTCTGGATCGTGCCAAGGGGCCCGCGAAGCTCGTGGGCGACCTTACGCATGTACTGGGACTTGGCGCGCTCCATTCGACTGACTCTGTCATAGGCGGCTTCGAGGTTGTTGGCTTTGTCGGTCAGTTCGTGCGACAGGAGCACGACGTCCCGCTCGCGTTCGCGGAGGTGGCTCGCGATGGTGCTGCCAATGTAGGCCGCAAGGTAAAGGGTTGCGCCGAGCACGAAGAGTTGAGCCCCGACGAGTGCGGGGTCGCGATAAGCCCCTGGCGCCCAGGATCCGCCAAGGGGATAGTGCCTGAGTATTCCCGCGTACTCTCCGATGGCCACACAGGAGATCAGAACAAGGCCAAGTGTCGCGTGAAAGAATGTGGCCTGACGCGACAGGAGAATGCTCGCGACGATGACGTGGAACACGAAAAAGGGCAGAAAGGGATTCTCCACGCCACCGCCAAAGTGGAGCACGATGGCAAGGAGCACGAGATCAATGGAGATTTGCGAGTTGGCAAAGACCGCGGCGCGCACCGCCTCCGCCTCGTGGCCAAGTCCCACGATTGCCTTCGGCAGCAGGAAACGTCCGAGAAGTCCCGTGGGTCCCACTTTGGGCTTTACCGCCGTCCCGCGGAGCCGGCGATAAATGACGTGCAGGATGAGGTTGTAGACGGCGAGCGCCGCCAGCGAGAGGTACAGCTGGGCCAGCGCCAGGTGAACAGGGAATACGCGGCGGGCCACTTCGAGAAACCCGACGACCCCGATAACCGCGACCCACCGGAGCCTGATGAGCCAACCTATCCGCTCGATGAGCTCCGCGGTCGTCGGCGCCAGCTCCAGCCTTTCCGTAGACGCCTCCCGCGCTCGAATCCCTGCCGCCGATGCGCTGCGGTTCAGACCACCGCCAGTTGGAACAACGACGAAAACCACCAAAGCTGCGATGTGTAGAGCATACCTCCGGCCCAACGTCCGCTCAAGGTAGGCAGATGGCGTGAAGATCTACTGGTCTTCCCTGTCCATATCCTCCGCCTCTTCGCGAGCCGAGCGGGGCGGCAAGCCCGGACGTCCGGGAAGTCAGTTAAGCGCTCCACCAACCCCTCCTGGGACTGGTTCCGGGGACGCCGATGTCTGCGGTCACCTCTGCCCGCCCCTCTGCTCGAAGACGTCCTCGACCTCGTCTATGCCGAACTGGATCGCGGCCGTGATGTAGTCGTCGAGCTCGGCGAGGGTCAGCGGCCCGGGTTCAGTCGCAAGTGTCTTCAGACACACCTCGTTGAAGAGGCTGAGTTCGTGGCAAACCTCCTCGGCGGTGAAACCCCGAGTGCGGCGCTGCTCAGCGAGGTCGCGGCAGTGAGACTTGAAGAGGGCCTTCTCCCGCGTGCGAATCGAGCTCATAAGGCTGTGCAGCAGCAGCCGGTTGTACCAGTCGTGCTCGTGCCTTGGGATCTGTTCGTATCGCTCGAACCTCCTCGGGCGCTGCGGGGCCAGGAGCTGCTCGGTCATGGTGCTGCAAATCTCCTCCTCGTGCGCCTCGAGCAGGCGGTGGATCTGGAGGTTGGGGTGGACGCGCACGATCTTCATCGCCGCGAGGTTCACGGAGTTCCAGTCGGCGGGCCGCGTCTTTCGGTTCTCGAGCAGGAACTGTAGGCGTCGGAGAATCCCGAGACGCGGTCGAGGCGCCCACTGGA
The DNA here is from genome assembly GCA_022865555.1 of Thermoanaerobaculaceae bacterium. Taxonomy (GTDB): domain Bacteria; phylum Acidobacteriota; class Thermoanaerobaculia; order Thermoanaerobaculales; family Thermoanaerobaculaceae; genus RBG-13-68-16. The sequence goes on from JALHTD010000257.1 coordinate 10,279, forward strand.
GGCGCTGGCGCGTCCGCGACGCGTTCACGGTCATCCTGAGGTCTATGTACTTGGCCATCCACGGACGCTCGAACGGCCGTTCGCCGAGGATGCGTCCCAGCAGGTCGCGCGCCCACATTGCGGGCCGGCACAACACCCTCGGCATGCCTATTGGCCGCACGGGCTGCCCGAAGCTGGTCATCGTGGCCGATGCAAACAGCTCGCGGTGCGAGATGGCCCGGTCAGGGCTGATGACGAAGACCTCCCTCTCCAACGGAAGCTCGGGCTGCGCGAGCAACGTGCGCAGCGCCAGGATTGCGTCGCGCACGTGCAGGTACGGCACCGCCGACTCGCCACGCCCCCCCAGGAGGCGTGCGTTCCAGCGGCGGGACAGCCAGGTTTCCAGGAACACATAGAGCGGCGGGTACTCACACCAGTCGGAAAACAGTGCCGCAAACCGGACGATACAGGTGGGGAAGTGCGGCGAGTACTCGCGTAGCATCTCCTCGCCCAGGCGTTTGGTGACCGCGTAGATGTGCTCGCCGTCGGGTGGGCTTGCCTCGGTGAGCGCGCCACCCGGCGCGGGAAACAGGCTCGCGGCGACGGAGCTGGCGAAGATGAAGCGGCGCAGCCCCAGGCCCTTGGAAAGCTCCAGGACGTTGCGCAGCCCGTCGACATTGGTGCGCCAGTACTCCGGATGCTCCTCCCCAGTGAAGTCGTAGTGCGCCGCGAGGTGAAGAAGGACGTCGGCGCCACCGCTGGCCTTGATTTCCTCGAACACCTTGAGGAGCGCCTCACGGTCACCGATGTCGATCTGGGTCCACGAGATGTTGGGGTGGATGGGTGCGCCGCACTCGTGCTGTGACCGGCGGCCGAGGCCGAAGATCTGATGCGTCTCCTTGATCTCGTCGAGGAGGTGGCGACCTACGAACCCGGAGGCCCCGATCACTATGATGCGCTGGAGAGGCATCGCTGTCTGGATTCTACCGTCTTTTCCTGGCCGCGGAGCGTCGTGGGTCCGGTCTTGACGGGGTCATGCGGGGTCCGGACGCGGGTGGCGCCGGGGATGGCGGGAAACGCGTCCCTCCTGTAAGCTGCGGTCATGTTGGGAGCCTCTGTGAGCGGAGCGGCGAGTGCCGAGGGTCGGCGTGGCGACGGGGGTTCCGATGGCCGAAGTTGCCCGCCCCCGTGATGAGTTCTTCTACCTCTCGCAGCTTCTTTCGCGACGGGTGGTGTCGCAGGACGGCGAGCGAGTCGGGCGTCTCGTGGACATCGGCTGTGCCGCCGATGAGGCCTTCCCGCGCGTCCTGACGTACTACGTGCGGCCCGGTCTCCTGGCACCGGTGACGCTGGCGGTACCGGCCCCAGCGTTCACGGACGTGCCCAGCGAGATGCTCCGGCTCGCGGTGCCGACCGACGGGCTGCAGACGTCGCCGCGAAGGCTCCCGGAGGAGATCCTCCTCCGCAAGGAGATCCTGGACAAGCAGATCGTCGACACCGATGGGGCTCGCGTGGTGCGAGTCAACGACGTGCACATGCTTCGTACCCGTGGCAGCGAGGTTCGGGTCGTGCACGTGGACATCGGCTTCCCCGGAATCGTGCGCCGACTCGGCTGGGAGCGACCGTTGGACAGGATCCTGCGGCCCGTCGGCCTGCGCGCGAGGGGCTTCGCCGAGGAGCGGCTCCTCTCGTGGCGATACGTCGTCCCATTGCGATCCGGCTCGCTGTCCCAGGACCTCCGGCTCAACGTTGCCCAGCACCAGCTGGCGCAGCTTCACCCCGCCGAGCTGGCCGAGATCATGGAGGAACTGGACCGGTTCGAAAGACCGGCGATACTCGACGCCCTGGACGTCCCCAAGGCGGCTCAGACGCTGGCCGAGCTCTCGCCCGAGCTCCAGCGGCTTCTCCTTGAAGCGCTCGACGTCCGACGTGCCAGCGTGTTGCTGAGCACGATGGCACCCGACGAGGCCGCCGACGTCCTTGAGGAGCTGCCCGAGAGGCTGAGGAAGCGCCTCGTGAGCGCCCTGCCGGCCGCGGACGCGGCCACCGTCACTGACCTCCTGAGCCACGAGCCGGACTCCGCCGGCTCGGTCATGAACCCGGAGGTCTTCACCGTGGCGCCGGGCACGACGGTCACGCAGGTGTGGGAGCAGCTGCGAACCGGGCCCGATGAGTTCGTCCGGGGGTACTCGGTGGTGGTCGTCGACGAGCAGCGGCGGCTGCGAGGCGTTGTCTCGTTGGCGGACCTGATCCGTGCCGATGGGTCCAGACCGGCAGAACAAGTCATGGACACCGATCCGGTTTCGGTCCGCCCTGAGGACCCAATGCGCGACGTGGCCGAGCTCTTCGACCGTTTCAACCTCCTGTCGCTGCCGATCGTGGACCCCGACGGCCTTCTAAGGGGTGTCATCACCGTGGACGACGTGGTGTCCTGGCTGCGGGAGGGCGAAGGGCGCGAGGGGGGGCTCACGTGAGGCAGTGGCTCGAGGGCCGGTGGCGAAGACTGGTCGTACTCGGGGCCATCGTGGGGCCGGGGATCATCACCGCCAACTTAGACAACGACGCCGGTGGGATCACGACGTATTCCCTCGCCGGGGCGATCTATGGGTACCGGCTGCTGTGGACCGTGATTCCGGTAGCGCTCGCGCTCTTCGTGGTCCAGGAGATGTCGTCACGGCTCGGTGTGGTCACGGGCAAAGGACTCGCCGACCTGATGCGCGAGCAATTCGGGGTGAAGGCGATCTTCTACCTCATGGTCGCGCTCCTGTTGACCAACTGGGGCAACACCATGGCGGAGTTCGCCGGCCTGGCAGCGGCACTCGAAATCATCCACGTGCCACGGCTGGTCTCCGTGCCGATCGGAGCGGTCTTTGTGTGGTGGCTCGTCACGTGGGGGACGTACCGCGCGGTGGAGAAGGTGTTCCTGATGGCGTCTGCCTTCTATGTTGCGTACGTAATCTCCGGCATCATGGCCAAGCCCGACTGGGGAAACGTCCTCGTCTCCACCGTGACCCCAAGCTTCGACATGAACCTCCCCTTCGTCGTCATGGTGGTCGGAATCGTGGGAACCACCATCGCACCGTGGATGCAGTTCTACCAGCAGGCGGCCGTGGTGGAGAAAGGTATCTCGACCCGTAACCTTCGGGAAGCTCGCCTCGACGTCGCGATCGGTTCGCTGATGGCCGTGCTCGTGGTCTGGTTCATTTTGATCGCGTGCGGCGCAACGCTTCACAAGGCGGGAATCCCGATCCGGAACGCGGCAGACGCAGCCCATGCGCTCGCGCCTCTGGCTGGCAGGTATGCCGCGCTGCTCTTCGGGTTTGGGCTCTTCAACGCCTCGCTGTTTGCTGCCGCAATCCTTCCCCTTTCCACGGCGTACTCCGTTTGCGAGGGCATGGGATGGGAAAGGGGCATCGACAAGAAGCTCCAGGAGGCGCCGTGGTTCTACGGGATCTACACCGCACTGATCGCTCTGGGAGCGGGTGCGATTCTCATCCCCGGTGTGCCGCTGCTCAAGGTGCTGTACCTTTCGCAGGTCGCCAACGGGATCCTGCTGCCGGCGGTCCTCCTCTTCATGCTGATCCTGGCCAACCGTCGTGACATCATGGGCGAACATGTCAACTCTAAGACGTTTAACGTGGTCGCCTGGGTTCTGGTAGGCTCCCTTATCGTCATGACCCTGTTCCTGACCGTCGCGACCCTGCTCGGGCGTGCCTGACACGCCCCGACTCGGGAGGTGCAATGGCTCGCACTCAGAAGTCGAACCTGGCTTTCGGGGTAATCCTGCTGGTGGTAGGCGGGGTGCTGCTGGTCACCCGCTTCGTGCCGATGGAGACGGCGCCGGCCTGGCTCCTTGGGCTGGGCGTCGGCCTGGCGCTGATCGCGATCGTCAACGGCTCCTACGGTGCCCTGGTGGCGGGCATGGTGTTGCTCGGGCTGGGAGCCGGGATGGTGCTGGGCGATCGGGGCGTGGCCGAGATCCGCGCCGGGACCTGGATACTCCTGGGCTTGGGCGCCGGCTTCCTCGGGATCTACGTCCTGGCGCTGATACTCAAGCTGCGCAGCCACTGGTGGCCGCTCGTGCCTGCCTTCGTTCTGCTCGCGATCGGGGGTGCCCGCTACGTCCGCCACTTCACGCTGGTGCCGCCCGAGGTCGTGATGGCGGTGCGCGTCTGGTGGCCCGCCGCGCTCGTGGTCGTCGGCGTCTGGGTGGTGGTTCGCGCCCTCCGGTCTTAGAAGCGGGCCTGAAGGTGTGAAGGCTTGAAGGCCTGCAAGATCTTCTCTCGAGGAGTCAATCGGTTGGCACACCGCAGTCCCTTCGTCGAGGCTTTTTCTTGCCTTGGCTCAAGCCTCAAACCGTGCGGGGGCGCGCGGCAAGCCTCAAGCCTGGGAGGGCGGGTGGGGCGTCAGCGGGCGAGGAGCAGGACGTCGCCGGGCCGGATCGTGCTGTCTTGCAGGCCGTTGCGGCGCTGGAGTTCCTCGGTCGAGGTGCCGAAACGCCGTGCGATGCCGTAGAGCGTGTCGCCCGGCCTCACGACGTAGCGGTCCGGCACGGCCGCCGCGACCTTCTCGACACCCGGGCGGGGCTTCGCGCCGGCTCGCGCCGGGGGCCCCACCGGGCCCCGAGGCACGACGAGCGTCTGGCCTATGCGCAGCGAACGGGGGTTGCGGATGCCGTTGGCCGCGAGGATCGCGTCCACCGTCGACCCGTAACGGCGGGCGATCGCGCCCGGAGTGTCGCCCGGCTTCACCACGTGCAGGTAGCGGCGAACCCGCTCCGCTTGAGGGATCGAAGCTATCACCTCCGTCACCTGCTCCTCACGGCCGCACGGCACCGCGAGCTGGTAGCTGCCCACGGCCGATGTGAGACGGCGGGTGAGCGCCGGGTTGAGCTCGGCGAGCTCGTCGCCATCGAGCCTTCCGCGCTCGGCCAGAACATCGAGGTCGAGAGCGCCCTCCACGGGGACGCGCGCGATGCACACCGGCTTCTCCTCGATCGGTGGCAGGCCGTATGCGGCCGGGTCCTTGGTGGCCACCACCACGGCCCAGAGAGCCGGGACGTAGTTGCGGGTCTCGGGCCGCAGGTAGCGCCGCACGGTCCAGAAGTCAGTGTTCCCCTTGGCCTTCTGCACCGCACGCTGGACCTTCCCTGAGCCCGAGTTGTAGGCCGCGAGGGCGAGCTCCCAGTAGCCGAAGTTCGCGTAGAGGTCCGAGAGGTGCCGCACCGCGGCCTGCGTGGCGAGATAGGGGTCGTTGCGCTCGTCCACGAGGCCGTCGCACCGCAGGCCGTAAAGCTTCGCAGTGCCGGCCATGAACTGCCACATGCCCTGCGCCCGGGCCCGCGAACGAGCGCGGGTGTTGAAGGCGCTCTCCACCAGGGGCAGGTACGCGAGGTCCTCCGGCAGGTTGGCCTGGCGCAGCTGCTCGCGAATGTACGGGAGGTACGGGGCACCGCGCTGGAGTGCCGCGATGAAGCGCTCGCGGTAGCGGCCGGTGTAGAAGTCGATGAGCGACGTGACCTCCTGGTTGACCACGACCGGGAGATCGAAGTGGGCCGCGCGCGCCTTCTCCTGGACCTCCGCGACCCGCTCCTCCGGCACCGGCTGCGGTTCTGGGGGAGGCTCTTCGCCGACGTCGCCGTCCTCGACCTGCTCGGCCAGGCGCGTGAGCTCGTCGAGCACGTCGTCCAGGTAGGACCGGCACTCGCTGGACTGGCTGGCGATTTCGGTGGACTGAAGCAGTGTGTGGAAGATCGCCGCCTCACAGTCGTGGAACTCCTCGACCTCGCCCCGGACGACGGCATCCTGCGCGGCGGCCAGCAGAGCGTCGACCTCGGCGCGCGGATCGTTTGGCCGCGGTGCTTCGATCGTTTTCTTGCCGTTTGCCGGCCTGCCGGGAGCCGAACCCTGGGCGGGTTGCGCAGGCGGGGACGCCGAACGACACGCTGCGAGAGCCGCCGCCAACCCCACAGCAAGGACAACGCGCCGGATCATTCGCCCTGCAGGTTCACGATGAGCGTGAGCGCCAACTGGCGCAGCCGCTCCCCGCGTTTGAGATCGACTTCGACGGGAGAGACCTCTTTGACCGGGTGTCCGTCTTCATCGACGAGCTGGATGTTGACCAGGCAGCGGCGGGCACGGCCAAGGGCGGAACACACCTTCTCGTCGACGCGCCGCTTGACCTCCTGGCGCGAGTTGACCGAACCCTGAAGAAGGGTCTCGAGGTCCAGCGAGGGCGCCCCGTCCCTGGCCGGTTTTGGCTCGGGCCGAAACGTGCTGGACTTCCGCAGCGTCTCGAGCTCCGCAAGGATGTCGAGGGACGAGGAGAGCTTGATGTGGCGCATCTCGGTCTCCGCCGCCTCGGTGACGGGCTCCGGCATCGTGGCGAACTCGACAGGCCCTTCCTCGACCTCCTCGGCGGGAGGCAGTTCGGCGGTGGTCTCCTCGGCGGCGGGCGCGACCACCTCGGCCTCCGCCAGCGCCGCGAAAGATTCCGCCTCGAGCAACGCCGCCGACGGTACCACCGCGGCTCCCGGCAACGTCTTGTCCAGCGGCGCGCTGACTCGGGGAGCCGACGGCATCGCGGCAAACGCGGGCGTTCCCAACCCCTCTGCGGCGGCGGCGGTCAGCGCTGCGGGGTTGAAGGCGACTGTGGGTTTCGCCGCCGGCACCGGCGCCGGGGCAGGTGCTGCGGCCCCCTCCTGAGTGGCCATGCGCCGCCGCAGTGCGCGAAGCGTTTGCTTGGTGATCGCCTTCAGTGTCTCGAAGACACCCGTGCCGTCCACCGCGACGGACTCGAACCAGTCGAATCTGGACTCGGGGTTGAGCCTGGCGTTGAGCTCCTCGACCGTCAGGATGGACCTGAGGTCGCGCTTGTTGTACTGCATGACGAGGGGGACGTTCTCGATGGAAAGCCCCAGCTCGAGGAGGTTCTCCTCGAGGTTGCGAAGGCTCTCGACGTTGGCTTCGGCCATGGGGCGCTGCGAGTCCGCCACGAAAACCATGCCGTCCACGCCCTTGAGGACCAGCTTGCGGGTCGTGTTGTAGAAGACCTGGCCTGGAACCGTGTAGAGCTGGAGGCGCGTCCTGAACCCGCCCACCTTGCCGACCTCGAGAGGCAAAAGGTCGAAGAAGAGGGTCCGGTCGGTCTCTGTCTCGAGCGAAACCATCTCCCCGCGAGAGCCGGGGGCGGTCTTGGCGTAGATGTAGGAGAGGTTGGTGGTCTTCCCGCAGAGACCAGGACCGTAGTAGACGATCTTGGCCGCCATCTGCATCGTGGCCCAGTTGAAGAACACCATTGAGATACGCCCCCGAACTACGTCAGCACCTCGAACGTAACACACTAAGCCTGGCGGGTCAACGCTAATACGAGCTCCTGAGCCTGTTTCTCACTGATGAGACCTTGCTCCGCGAGGCCTGCGATCGCCAGCGCCCCCGCCGCTCAGTGGGCGGCCGCGACCCTGGCACGGAGCGCGCGACGAGCGCACCTGGATCCCGACGAACTCCATCCCGGCCGCCGTCATGGCGCGCGCGAGCCGCAGCCCGCGCCCGCCCGCACCTACGAGAAACCATTGGGAGTACATTCATTCATGCTAGAGTATGGGTGCGTGCGGACCCCGCCCGGGGGGCCAGGGAAGGGCGATGAAAGAAGGCTTGTCCAAGCGCGAACGGGAGATCCTCTGCGAGGTCGTGGAGCTCTACCTCGCCGGCGGGGAGCCTGTCGCCTCGGCGGCGCTTGCACGGGCGTCACGCACCGGCTTGTGCCCGGCTTCCCTGCGCAACGTGATGGCGGAGCTCGAGGACAAGGGCTTCCTCATCCAGCCGCACACGTCGGCGGGGCGCGTGCCGACCGACCTGGGGTTCCGCCTCTACATCGACGGGGTGCTCCAGCGCGCAGAGCTCGCGCAACGGGACGAGCGCCGGCTCAAGGCCATGCTCCTTCCGGCGGGGCCGCTCGAGGAGGTGCTCGCACAGGTGAGCCGGGTGCTCGCCGAGGTCACGACCGAGGTCGGGATGGCACTGGCGCCCACCTCGCAGCAGGCGACCCTGCAGTCGGTTCACTTCGTGAGGGTGGCGCCTCAACGCGTGCTGGCCGTGGTGGTGACCGGAGGGGGCCTGGTCGACTCCCGTCTTCTGGCGGTGGAGCGTGACTTCCAGCCGGCCGAGCTCGAGCGCATCTCCAACTACTGCACGCTCTCCTTCGTCGGTCTGCCACTGCACGAGATCCGCAGGCGCCTGCTCGGGTTGATGGCCGAGGAGCGTGCGCAGGCCGACCAGTTGCTGACCGATGTCGTAGCCCTCGGCCAGCAGGCGGTGGAGGCCGAGGTGAAGTCTGGCGGCGAGGTGTTCGTCGAGGGCACCGGTCGGCTCCTCGAGAGGGCAGGTCCCGGCCAACTGGAGGCGGTGCGCAGGTTGCTGGCCGCCTTCGCGGACAAGGCGATGCTGCTGACCCTGCTCAACGACTTCCTCTCGGCGTCTGGGCCCAGGGTGCTGCTGGGTTCGGAGTTCTCTCTGGTCGGCGGAGACGACCTCGGCCTGATCGTGACCTCGTTCCACCGCAGCAGCGGAGAGCAGGGCCTGATTGGGGTCGTCGGCCTCAAGCGCATGGACTACCCGCGCATCATTCCCATCGTGGACTATATTGGAAACTACCTCACGAGGACCGGCACTGAACCGGGGGGAGCAGGATGAGCGACGAGGAGCAACCGGTGGCTCCGCAGGAGGAACCGCAGGGCGGCGCCGAGAGAGAGCCCGAGTCGACCGAGGTCGAGGTCGCGGGCGAGGGAGGCGCCGCAATCGGCGATAAGGCCTTCCAGGAGGAGTTGCAGAACCTCCAGCAGGAGATCACGCGCTTCAGGGAGCTCTACCTTCGCAAGCTAGCTGACTTCGACAACTACCGTAAGCGCCAGGAACGCGAGATGGTGGAGTTCCGGCGCTACTCCAACGCGGAGCTGATGCGCGACTGTCTGCCCATCCTCGACAACCTGGAGCGGGCCCTGTCGGCGCCCGGGGGTGACGGCAAGGGCTTGCGCGAGGGTGTCGAGCTGGTGCTGAGACAGTTCAGGGAGATCCTCGGCCGGCATGGCCTGTCCGAGGTGGACCCCGTCGACCATCCGTTCGATCCGACTTTGCACGAGGCCATTCAACGTTACGAGGTCTCCGGGGTCGAGGAGGCCGCGGTTGTGCAGGTTTTGCAGAAGGGATACCGACTGGGCGAGCGGCTGATCCGCCCGGCACTCGTCATCGTCGCGGTACCGAGCGGTTCGGTCGCGCAGACGGCGCCTGAGCGCGCCTCCGAGGGGAACAATGGGCAAAATCATCGGAATTGACCTGGGCACCACCAACTCCTGCGCCGCGGTGGTTGAGGGCGCCCGGCCGGTGGTCGTTCCCAACCGGGAGGGCGCGCGAACCACCCCGTCGGTTGTGGGGCGTGCGGCCGACGGCGAGCTGCTGGTCGGCCAAATCGCCAGGCGCCAGTCGCTCACCAACCCGAGGAACACCGTCTATGCCGTGAAGCGGCTGATCGGGCGCAAGTACAACACTCCCGAGGTCGAGCGGGCGCGGGCCATCGTCCCCTACACCATCGTCGAGGCGCCGAACGGCGACGCCTACGTGCAGATCGGCGACAAGATCCACTCCCCCCAGGAGATTTCGTCCTACATCCTCCGCGAGATCAAGGAGTTCTGCGAGAGCAGCCTAGGCGAGGAGGTGAACCAGGCGATCATCACGGTGCCCGCCTACTTTGACGACTCGCAGCGGCAGGCCACCAAGGACTCCGGGACGCTGGCGGGGCTCGAGGTGCTGCGGATCATCAACGAGCCCACCGCTTCCTCGCTGGCGTACGGTTTCGGGCGCGGCGGCAACGAGACGATTGCGGTGTTCGACCTGGGTGGCGGCACGTTCGATATCTCTATCCTGGAGATCGGCGAGGGCCTCTACGAGGTGAAGTCCACCGCCGGCGACACCTTCCTGGGCGGGGAGGACTTCGACGCCCGCATCATCGAGTTCCTGCTCGAGCACTTCTACAAGGAGGCCAAGGTCGACCTGCGTGGGGACTGCATGGCCATGCAGCGCCTCAAGGAAGCTGCGGAGGCCGCCAAGTGCGAGCTCTCCACCGCACAGCTCGCCAACATCAGCCTACCGTTCATCGCCACCGACGGCGCCCAGGCGCTGCACCTCAACTACGCGCTCACGCGCGAGCAGCTGGAGAGCCTGGTGGCGGACCTGGTGCGCTCCACCCTGGAGCCGTGCCGCAACGCCCTCGAGGCCGCGGGGCTCAAGCCATCAGGCGTGCAGCAGGTCATCCTCACCGGCGGCCAGACCCGCATGCCGCTGGTCGCCCGCACCGTGGCGGAGTTCTTCGGCCGGCCCCCCAGCCGAGAGATCAACCCCGACGAGGTCGTGGCGGTGGGCGCGGCGATCCAGGGCGGGATCGTACAGGGCGAGATCAAGGACCTCGTGCTGCTCGACGTGACGGCGCTCTCCCTCGGCATCGAGACGCGTGGCGGCCTCTTCACCAAGCTGATCGAGCGCAACTCGACGATTCCGACTCGCAAGTCGCAGATCTTCACCACGGTCACGGACAACCAACACTCGGTGGAGATCCAGGTGCTCCAGGGCGAGCGCGAGCTCTCGACCGAGAACAAGGCGCTGGGGAGGTTCGAGCTGGTCGGCATTCCGCCGGCGCCCCGCGGCGTGCCCCAGATCGAGGTCACCTTCGCCATCGATTCGAACGGCATCGTTCAGGTGACGGCGCGCGACCTCGCCACCGGTCGCGAGCAGTCCATCCAGGTCAACCCCGCGGGCGGCCTCTCCAAGGAGGAGATCGACCGCATGATCGCGGAGGCCGACCGGATGCGGAAGGATGACGTCCGGCGCCGCGGGCTACGGCTGCTGCGCAACCGCCTCGAAGGTCTTCTGTACACCAACGAGCGGGTGTTCAAGGAGTTCGGCTCGCTCCTCGAGGCCGGGATCGGCGAGAAGGTCAAGGAGGCACTGGAGAGGGGGCGCCGGGTCCTCGACGCGGAGGACGCCGGCATACTCCAGGAGGCCATCGACGCCGTAGAGAATGCGGCTCGCCACCTCACCGAGGTGATGCTGATGGATCCCTCCCGCTTCCTCTCCGGCATGGGCGGGGGCAGCGCCTTGGGAGGGGACAGTAGCTCGTGAGCGGTAAGCGCGATTACTATGAGGTGCTCGGCGTCGACCGCGGTGCATCACAACAACAGATCAAGGCTGCCTACCGCAAGCTGGCGGTGAAGTTCCACCCGGATCGCAACCCGGGTGACAAGCAGGCCGAGGAGAACTTCAAGGAGGCCTCCGAAGCCTACGCCGTGCTCTTCGATTCCGAGAAGCGGGCGCAGTACGATCGCTTCGGCCACTCGGGCGTAGGCGACCAGCCTTTCGCCGGCTTCGATGCCTCGATCTTCGGTGACTTCGCGGACATCCTCGGCAACCTCTTCGGTTTCGAAGGCTTCTTCGGCGGCGGGCGGCGGCGCACTGGCCCGGAGCGCGGGTCAGACCTACGCACGACGGTCGTCGTCTCGTTCACCGAGATGGCGAGCGGCGTGGAGCGCGCGCTCACGGTTCCGCGCGAGGAGAACTGCGATGCCTGCCGCGGCTCGGGTCTCGCCCCCGGGGCCAAGCCGGAGACATGCCGGAGCTGTGGCGGCCGCGGGCAGGTCCGCGTCAGCCAGGGGTTCTTCACGGTGGTGCGCGGCTGCCCGCAGTGCGGCGGGAGCGGCCAGACAGTGTCCAACCCGTGCCCTTCCTGCGGCGGAGCGGGGCGGGTCGAGAAGAAGCGCCAGCTCAAGGTGGCGGTTCCTGCGGGCATCGAGGACGGCACCCGACTGCGGATCATCGGAGAGGGCGAGGCGGGTCTGCGCGGCGGTCCCTCAGGTGACCTGTACGTCGTCGTGAGAGTCGAGCCCCATGACCTCTTCGTCAGGGAAGGGGCGAACCTCCGTCTGGAGCAGGAGATCTCCGCCTTCGTGGCGGCGCTGGGGGTCGATCTCAAGGTGCCGACCCTGGACGGGACCGAGACTCTCAAGGTGCCCGCGGGTGCACAGCCGGGTGACACCGTGGTGCTGCGGGGGCACGGGCTGCCGCGTCTGCGGCGGTCCGGCAAGGGTGACCTCATGGTGCACCTCAAAGTGACGGTGCCCCGCAAGCTGACGTCCAAGCAGCGCGAGCTCCTCCAGTCCCTCGTGGAGGATGAGGACAAGCACCCGGGCGTCTTCCGCAAGGTGCGGGACCTCATCGAGGGCAGCGGTTGAGCACTCCGTACCTCACGGTCACGTGTCGATTGCCGGCCGGCGCCGAGGAGCAGCTGGCCAGCGCGCTGGAGCGGTGGCCGGTCCTCGGGTGCCAGGTCGAAAGCGCGGGGCGAGAGGTGGACGTCACGGTCTTCATCGAGGCCCGCCAGGTCGGCGCCGTGCCCGGCGTGTGCGAGGGCCTCATGGCGCTGGGTGCCAAGGAGCTCGGCACCGGCCACTTCGCGGAGAAGGACTGGTTGGCCGAGTATCGGCGGCACGCGCAGCCGAGGGCCATCGGGAACCTGTTCTGGATTGACCCGCACCCCAACGCCCCGACGCCCCCCGCGGAGGAGCGCGTTCACCTGACCGTCGAGCCGCGCCAGGCTTTCGGCAGCGGCTCCCACGAGTCCACGCAGCTCGTGCTCCTGCTGCTCGAGGACCTGCCGGTGGCGGGCCAGCGCGTCCTGGACGTCGGCACCGGCTCCGGCATCCTGGCCCTGGCGGCTCGCGCGCTGGGAGCCTCGCACGTGATCGGCTTCGACATCGACCTGGAGGCCGTCTGCATCGCGCACCAGACCGTGGCGAGCCAGCCACAGCAGCTGCCGGTCTCGCTCTTCGCCGGCTCGACGCCCGCGCTCCGCCCGCGAGCGCTTTTCGACCTCGTTCTCGCCAACGTGATCCCGCTGGAGGTCGGGCCGCTGCTCGCCGACCTGAAGAGGCTGCTGGCGCCTGATGGCTACCTGGTGCTCTCCGGCCTGAGGGCCGACCAGCGCGCCGCCGTGGAGGTGGAGCTCGCCGACTGCGGGTTTGCGGTGAGGCGGACCCGCGAGCTGCAGGAGTGGGCGGCGCTCGCCTGCACCGCGCGATGAGCGTTACGCGCCTCCCGATCCCCGGCCACGCCATCTCCCTCGGGTTGCTCCGCGTCCCCGCCAGGGAGGCCCACCACGCCCGTGTGGCTCGCGTCGGCCCGGGCGAGGCCGTCGAGGTGCTCGACCTCGACGGCACCGTCGGGATCGGCCGGCTCTCGCGCTGGGAGGGGAGCGCCTGCTGGGTCGAGGTGGACCGGGTGGAGCGTGACCGCGGCGAGCCCCCAGCGCCGCTCGTGCTCGGTCTCTGCGTGCTCCACACCCAGGCGTTCGACTGGGCGGTGGAGAAGGCCACCGAGCTGGGAGTCAGCGCGGTCGTACCGGTGATCTCGGGCCTGGTGCAGGGGGGCAGGCACGCCGCCCGCGTGGAGCGCTGGCGGCGAATCGCCGCCGCGGCCGTGGCACAGTGCGGGCGGAGCCGCGCGCCGGCCGTCTCCGAGCCGGAGCGCCTTGCCGACTTTCTCGCCGGGTCACGGGGCATGCGGCTGATCGCCGACCCGGGTGCTGCGCCGCCGGAATGGCTCGAGGTCGGCGGCGACGGCATCACGGTACTGGTCGGCCCTGAAGGCGGTTTCACGGACGAGGAACGCGCCGCGATCCTCGCGGCCGGGTTCGCCGGGCTGCTGCTTGGTCCGCGCATCCTGCGCGCCGAAACCGCCGCCGTCGCCGCGCTGGCCCTTGCGCAGAGCCTTGCAGGCTGGCTGAGATAGTTTCTTTTCACTGCGTGGCTTTCTTTTGCCCCGCGGTCCGGGAGCAGTCGCTCGAGCTGGGCATCGAGCCCAGCCCTCCGACCCGCCTTCGCGTGCGATCCCGCCCAGGGCGGGAGACGTCCCGCGGCGGGGCCCCTCGCTGTTCGTAAGAGACAACGCCAGCGATACCCCACCGCGAGACGCCC
>JALHTD010000258.1 GCA_022865555.1 Thermoanaerobaculaceae bacterium
AACGGGGCGAACGGGTGCCAGTTGGCGGGGTTGACGTAGAACGCGCCGACCGCGATGACGAACAATACGATGACGAGCTTGATCCCCACCATTGTGGCGTTGAAGCTTGCGCTTTCCCGGATACCCTTCACCAGAATGGCGGTGAGGATGATCGTGATCACGATTGCGGGCACGTCCAGGACCGTGCCCGTGCTGACGATCCTCCCGATCTCGGGGCTGTAGTCGAACGGCGCCCTGGTCATTGAGTGTGGCACGTGCCACCCGAAGACGCTTATAAAGTCCTGGAAGTAGGCGGACCACCCGTGCGCCACCGTCGCCGACACCACCGTGTACTCCAGGACCAGATCCCAGCCGACGATCCACGCGAAGAGCTCTCCCATGGTCGCGTAGGCGTATGTGTACGCGGACCCGGCGACCGGCACCATCGAGGCAAACTCCGCGTAGCAGAGCGCCGCAAAGACACAGGCGATGCCGGAGACCACGAACGAGAGGATCAGCGCCGGCCCCGCGTTGTCGTGCGCCGCCTTGCCCGTGAGCACGAAGATCCCGGTACCGATGATCGCCCCCACGCCCAGGCTGGTGAGCTGGATGGGTCCGAGAATGCGGCGAAGGCGATTCTCGCCCTTCATCTCCTCCAGCAGCAGTGCCAGCGGTTTCGTCGCCATCAGTTGACGCTTCATGCGAGATCCCTCCCCGGGAGCGCCGAGCCAACGCGGTCGTGCACCCGCCATACTAGCCTGGGCAGCTGGAAGACAGGTGCGCGGCTGAGGGCAGCCGCGCCACGAAGAGCTGGAGGGCGGGGTGGGCGCCCCCGCCCGCCCTGCCGTACACCCCGAGAAGAAAGCGGGGCGGTTGGGTGGCCTTGCCGGTAGAGGTTAGAACAGCGTCCTGTCTATCCGGTGCTGCACGTCCCAGTCGTACTTGTAGACCAGCAGGTCCAGCACCACCCTGTACTTGACCTCGACGTGGACCATGCTGCCGTCACGCCACACCTTGATGTCTTCCTTGGCCACCGGAAGATTGTTCTGCTGAGCTTTGATGAGGATGAGGTCGGTGATGATCTCGTCCGTGTGGCGCGGGAGCGATGCCTGCTCCGCCTCTTTCTCGCAGTAGTCCTGGAGCTCGGCCACCGCGATCCTGGTCGGTACCACCCTCACCGCGATGAGCACCGCCACCACCAGCACCGCAAGGCTGATCACGCAGCCCACGTTGCCGGCTCCCGTCTCGCGCTTGTTCGCCATTCCTACCTCCCGAGGAGCTCTGCTTGCCTATTGTAGCCCGGGTTGGGCGCGGGACGGTCCCACCCGAGCCGCTAGTGCACGAGCGAGAACGACCGCTGCCAGCGGGTCCGCGAGAAGAAGTGAACCCCGACCGAGGCCAGTTGTCGCACCCGGTCCCGCCAGCCCCGCCACTCGTGGGAGTTCGGCTGCGCCTCGTAGGACCAGTAGATGAAGAGGGCACGGCCCTTGAAGTAGCTCCGCGGGACCGGCCCCCAGAAGCGCGAGTCGTAGGAGTTGTCGCGGTTGTCGCCCATGCAGAAGACGAAGTCCATGGTCACCACGAACGGCCCGAAGTTGTCGCGGTTGCGGACCGAGGTCGGTAGGGCGGGGGTGTCGGGCAACACCTGTGGATCCTTGTGAACGAGGAGTGGGTTCGCCTCCCGCCTTCCGTTCACCGAGAGGTTCTTGGCGCGGACCTCCACGGTGTCGCCGCCCAGCGCCACTGCCCGCTTGATGAAGTCGCGCTCGGGGTCCTGTGGGTACTTGAACACCACCACGTCCCCCCGCCGGATGCCCCGGTACGGCAGGAGCCGATGCAGGGGCGTGCTCCAGTGAGGGGCGTAGATGAACTTGTTGACGAAGAGGTGGTCTCCGATCAGGAGGTTGTCCTCCATCGAGCCGGTGGGGATCTTGAACGCCTGCGCCACAAACGTGCGCGCGAACAGCGTGAAGATCACCGCGACCAGGATCGCCTCGTAGTACTCGCGAAACACGTGGTGCTTGCTCATGTCTCCACCTTGAGGATCGCCAGGAACGCCTCCTGCGGGATCTCGACCCGGCCGACGCGCTTGAGGCGCTTTTTGCCTTCCTTCTGCCTCTCGAGCAGCTTGCGCTTGCGCGTGATGTCGCCCCCGTAGCACTTCGCGATCACGTTCTTGCGCAGCGGCCTGACAACCTCCCGCGCGATCACCCGGTTGCCGATCGCCGCCTGGATCACCACCTCGAAGAGTTGGCGCGGGATCATCTCCCGGAGCTTGCCGGCCAGCGCGCGGGCCTTGGCGTAGGCGCTCGAGCGGTGGACGATCAACGCCAGCGCATCGATCGGGTCGCCGTTCACCAGCAGATCCAGCTTCACGAGGTCACCCTCGCGGTAACCCGCGAAGTGGTAGTCCAGGGAGGCGTAGCCTCGCGACACGGACTTCAACTTATCATAAAAGTCCAGAACCACTTCCGCGAGGGGCAGGCGGTACTCGAGGAGCACACGGTCGCGGCTCAGGTACTCCAGCTTGACCTGCTCGCCTCGCCGTTCCTGGACGAGCTTGAGGATTCCGCCGAGGTAGCGATCGGGGGTGAGGATCGTGGCGTGGATCATCGGTTCCTCGACGGCCTCGATGGTCGCCGGATCGGGAAGCTGCGCCGGGTGCTCCACCTCGACCACCTCGCCCGCGGTAGTCAGGACCCGGTACGCGACGCCCGGCGCGGTGATGATCAGCTCGAGGTTGAACTCGCGCTCCAGGCGCTCCTGCACGATCTCCATGTGGAGGAGACCCAGGAAGCCGCACCGAAACCCGAAACCGAGAGCCTGCGAGGTGTCGGGCTGGAACGTGAACGCCGAGTCGTTGAGGGAGAGCCTCTCGAGCGCCTCGCGCAGCTCGCCGAACGCCGAGGAGTCCACAGGGTAGAGCCCCGCGAACACCATCGGCTTGGCCTCGGCAAAACCGGGAAGCGGCTCCGCCGCCGGCCGCCGGCTGTCGGTGACCGTGTCGCCCACACGCACCAGCCGGAGCTCCCTCAGCGCCGCGAACAGGTACCCCACCTCGCCGGAGCCCAGCCGTTCCACCTGCTCCGCCCAGGGGGTGAAGATCCCCAGCTCCTCGACCGTGGTCTCGAGGCCCACCTCCATGAAGAGGACCGTCTGACCGGTGGCGAGGCTCCCGTCCACCACGCGCACGAGGCAGCGCACGCCCGTGTAGGGGTCGTAGGAGGCGTCGAACACCAGCGCCCGCAGCGGCGCCTCGGGGTTGCCGCGCGGCGCAGGCACGCGCTCCACCAGGGTCTCCAGCACCTCCGGCACCCCCTGGCCGGTCTTCGCCGAGATCGCCAGGCTGTCCGCGGCGTCGAGCCCGATGACGTGCTCGATCTGCTCGCGCACGCGCTCCGGCTCGGCCGCGGGCAGGTCCACCTTGTTGAGCACCGGCACCAGCTCCAGCCCCTGCTCGGAGGCGAGGTAGGCGTTGGCGAGCGTCTGCGCCTCCACGCCCTGCGAGGCATCCACCAGCAGCAGGGCGCCTTCGCACGCCGCGAGGGAGCGTGAGACCTCGTAGGAAAAGTCCACGTGACCGGGGGTGTCGATGAAGTTGAGGATGTAGTCCTGCCCGTCGCGGGCGCGGTAGCGCAGCGTCACGGTGTGAGCCTTGATCGTGATGCCGCGCTCGCGCTCGAGGTCCATCGAGTCCAGCACCTGCGCCATCATCTCGCGCGCCGAGAGCGCGCCGGTCAGCTCGAGCAGGCGGTCGGCGAGCGTCGACTTGCCGTGGTCGATGTGCGCGATGATGCAGAAGTTGCGGATGTGCTGCTGGTCCACCTGGCTCCCCGAATCCCGCGTTGTCGCGAGAACTGGAAATTCTACACGAAACTGGGTTTGGACCGCCCGGCCTAGCGGAACCGGAGGCACGTGCGCGGGACACCTCCGGCGGGAAGGCTCTCTTGCCGTTCGGGTGCTGCGCCGCGCCTACACAACTGTGATCTTGAACTTGCAGCGCTTGCCGCCGTACAGAACCGAGTCGAGCAGCTCCACCTTGACGGGCCGGCCGAATTTCTGCTCGTGCAGCTCCCTGACGTACCCGACCGAGCACTGGCAAAAGGTACGCGACAGCCCCGCCGGCTTGGACTCCACCATGGGGCACAGGCAAACGCTTTCTGGTGCGGCGCCGCCGGTTTCGGCGCTTCCCGTGTACTCCAAGAAGATCACGTTCCCCTCCACCCGTAGCGAGCCGTCGGGCGGGCGCTCCCCGACCCGCGCCGCCCACGTCTCGAAGGCGACCGGTTTGACGGTTCGGCCTTGAGAGGCAATCCACTCCCGGAAGCACACCGCACCGTTGGCCATCATGACTTTCTTGCGGGTTTCCACGTCGAGCGTGGCGTCGAGGACGCTCATGAAGCGCCGAACCCAGAGATCGGAGAACTCCATGCGCTTGACGGCGCGCGCCGCGGTGGCCGCGCCTGGCGCAGTGTCCGGACCATCCTCGGCCACCAGGCGTGTCGCGGCCAACGCACACAGGCACCCGCCGATACCGATCTTTCCGGCCGACGCGAACAACTCCTTGCGATCCAAGGTCGTCTCGCCCATCGTCCCCTCCGCGCGGCTCCCTCCTGCACCGCTTCTTCTCGTACGTCGGAGAACCGCCCTGGTTCTGCCCGGCGTCACAGCGTCGGAAACACGGGCTTGCCGTCGCGACCGCCGGTCGTCTTCCAGGCAGCGCGCGGGTAGGCGACCAGCGCGCGGGGATCGTCC
>JALHTD010000259.1 GCA_022865555.1 Thermoanaerobaculaceae bacterium
CCGCGGGGCAAAAGAAAACCCGGCACCGAGTGCCAAAGAGAAAGGGGAGGGTTGCCCCTCCTCTGAATGCGCACCGCGACAAGATCGTCGTTACGCCGTGGGCAAATAGAAGCAGATCACCTTGGGCTCGGTCATCTCCTGCAAGGAGAACTTGATCCCCTCGCGCCCGAGGCCGGAGTTCTTGATGCCGCCGAAAGGCATCGAGTCGAGCCGGTAGTCGGTCGAATCGTTGATCATCACGCCGCCGGCGTCGAGGCCGAGCGCCAGCTTGAACGCCATGTCCACGTCGCGGGTGAACAGTGCGGCGTGCAACCCGAACGGCAGTGAGTTGGCCTCGGCGAGCGCCTCCTCGGCGCTGCCCACCGGGTAGAGGTTCACGGTCGGCCCGAACACCTCCTCACGGTGGATGGTGGCGCTCTTCGCGACGTTCTCCAGGACCGTCGGCTGCATGAGCGCCCCGGTGCGGCCGCCGCCGATCAGCACCTTGGCCCCGGCCTGCTTCGCCTCCGCCACCCAGCGCTCGACCCGCTTGGCCTCGCCCTCGGTGATCATCGGCCCCATGTCGGTTGATTCCTTCATCTTGTCGCCGATCTTGTACTTGGCCGTGAACTCCACCATCCCGTCGCGGAAGACATCGTAGACATCCCTGTGGACGTAGATGCGCTGGACGCCGATGCAGTTCTGCCCGGCCGCCCAGAACGCCCCCGACACGCAGCTCTCGGCGGCCCACCGGATATCGGCGTCGCTCCACACGATCACCGGCGAGTTGGAGCCCAGCTCCATGCCGATCTTCTTGATCCCGGCGAGCGTGGTGATGCGCTGGCCGGCCTCCAGACCACCCGTGAACGAGATCATGCGGACGCGCGGGTCGGCCACCAGGGGGTCGCCGATCTCGGCACCGTGGCCGGTGATCGTTTGCAGCACCAGCGACGGCAACCCGGCCTCCACGAACGCCTCGGTGAGCTTGAGCGCCGAGAGCGGCGTCACGGTGGCGGGCTTGAGGATCACGGCGTTGCCGGCCGCCACCGCGGGGCCGAGCTTGTGCGCCACCAGGTTCAACGGGTCGTTGAACGGCGTGATCGCGAGCACCACCCCGATCGGAACGCGCTGGTAGTAGCCGACGCGCTTTTCGCCTCCGGGGAACGAGTCGAACGGGATCGTCTCGCCCTGGATGCGCTTGGCCTCCTCGGCGGAGATCGTCAACGTGTTGACGCAGCGCCGCGCCTCCTTGCGCGCCTCGCGGATCGTCTTCGACCCCTCGCGGGCGATCGTGATGGCGAACTCCTCCAGGTGGCCCTGGACGATCGCGGCGGTCTTGAACAGCACCTGGGCGCGGTCGTAGACGGTCATCTTTCGAGCGACCTCGAACCCCTTCACGGCCGCGGCGAGCGCCGCATCCACGTCGGCGGCGGTGGCGCGAGGGACCGTGTCGATCAGGGAGTTGTCGAACGGGTCGCGCACCTCGATGGTCTTGTCGCGGTCAACCCACTGGCCGGCAAGGAGCATCTTCATGACCGCCTCCGGACGATGTGCAGCAGGTCGGTGAGCATCGAGAAGCCGGTCTGCGCCTTCCCCGCGCCCGGGCCGACGATCGTCACCTCGCCGAGGGCGTCAGTCCTGATCGCCACCGCGTTGGTCGCGCCCATGACGCCGGCGAGCGGCTGGGCGAGGTCAACGAGGCGCGGCGCCACGGCGGCCTTCACCGCCCCGCCCTCGCGCCACACGCGCCCGATCAGCTTGTACCTCTTGCCGTCTGCCTTGGCCTCGGCGATGTCGGCGGCGGTGATCTTAGTGATCCCCTCGCACGGGCTCTCGGTCGGCTTGAGGCTCGCGCCGAACACCACGTTGGCGAGGATGGTGACCTTGGCCAGGGCATCCCAGCCCAGCACGTCCGCGTCGGGGACCGCCTCCGCGTAGCCCAGCTCCTGGGCCTTGGCGAGGGCGGCTTCGTACGACAGGCCCTCCTCCATGCGGGTGAGGATGTAGTTGGTGGTGCCGTTGAGGATCCCTTGCATCTCGAGGATCTCCGCGCCTGCGAGCGTCTCGCGAAGGAGGTTGAGCACCGGCGTGCCGCTCATGACCGTACCCTCGAACAGAAACTCGACCTTGCGCTTGGCCGCGAGTTCTGCCAACTCTCGGTAGTGCAGGGCGAGCGGCCCCTTGTTGGTCGTCACGACGTGGACGCCGCGATCGAGCGCCGCCCTGATGTGGCTGGTCGCCGGCTCGCCGGTCTTGATGTCGGTGTAGGTGGCCTCCAGCAGCACGTCGGCCTCCGCGTGCTTGGCCATCGCCAGCGCGTCCCACCCCTTGCCGCCCCGATCGAGGGCGGCCAGCGACTCGCCCTTGGCGGCCATAGTGAGCGCCTTGGCGAGGTCGATTCCCTTCGCGTCGTACGCGTTTCCCTTGAGCGTGTCCGCGATGCCGGTGACGATCCAGTCGAGGCCGTAGCGTTTGTTCAGCTCGTCGCGTTTGGCGAGCAGCAACTCCGCAAGCCCCTGCCCGACCGTTCCGAACCCGAGGAACAGCAGTCGCATGAAAACCTCCTATATCTTCGCCAGTGCCTGGTCGAGATCGGCGATCACATCGGCCGGGTGCTCCCCGCCCACGCACAGCCGCACCATGGTGGGCGGGATGCCGGCGAGCTGGCGCCCCTCCTCCCCTTGTTGCATGTGGGTGGAGATCGCCGGGATGGTCGCCACCGACTTGATTCGGCCGAGATCGGTGGCCCGGTAGATCCTCTTCAGGGCGTCGAAGAAGCGCCGCGTGTCGGCCGCCGAGCCCTTGATCGTGAACGACATCAGGTGCCCAAACGTCGGCTCGTCGCTGTCAACCATGCGCAGGTACCGGCTCGCGCACGAGTACAACGGATGCTCGGGCAGGCCCAGGTAGTCCACCCGCTCCACCTTGGGGTGCTTCGCGAGGTAGCGCGCGACCTCCATGGTGTTTGCCGACATGAACTCCACCTTCAGGCGCAGGGTGCGCAGCTCGTTGAGGAGGAAGAACGCCGAGTGGGGCGACATGCACGGGCCCGAGTCGCGGAACGGCCAAAGCTTCAGCCAGGTGGCGTAGTCGGCCCGGACCTCGTCGGGGAGGTGGCGGCTGGTGAGCCCATGACGAGCGATCACGGCTCCTCCGATAGTGAAGCCGCCGGCACCGATCGTTTTGGTGAGCGATTGAACGACGATGTCGGCGCCGTGCTGCAGGGGCCGCATCAGCGCCGGGGTCGCGATCGTGGAGTCCACGATGAAGGGGATGCCGTGGCTGTGGGCCAGCTCTGCGATGGCCCGGATGTCGAAGCACGCCTGCTGGGGGTTGGATGGCATCTCGCCGTAAATGAAGCGGGTGTTGCCGTCCACCAGCTTCGCCCAGGCCTCGATGTCCCAGGGCTCGGTTACCCAGCGCACCTGCGCACCGCGCTCGCGCATCCGGAGGTTGAAGAGCTGAAAGGTACCGCCGTAGAGCTGGGCGGCGGAGACGAAGTTGATCTGCTCCCCCGGCGCGCTGGTCAGCGCCACCAGCGGCTCGACAGCCTGCTTGATGGCGGACATGCCGGACGCCGTGGCCAGCGCCGAGGCGTCATCGGCGCACCCGTACGCCTCCAGCAGGGCGAGCGTCTCCTCGAGGTAGAAAACCGTCGGGTTGTGAATTCGCGAGTAGCACCAGGTGGGGATCAGGTAGCCGAGGCCCGCCTCCATCTCGTCGCTGTCACGGTACGCCTGGGAGGTCGACAGGAACAGCGGCTCGATGAGACCACCTTGGCCGCCAGAGAACGCCTCCTCCACGCCGTACATCCCGTGCACGGCGATGGTGTCGAACTTCAATGCGCGCACCTGGGCCCGGTACTGCCTCCGCCTCTCTCCGAGCTCGTTGGCCTTTTCGACGTACCGACGGATTCCCGGGGAAAACTGCTGCTCCATGGGCTCCTCCGCTTCCTGGTGCGGCTCAGCGGCGCTTACGGGTGGGTGCGGCTCAGGCAAGCCTCCCGGCCCACCCTACGGCAGGCGAGTTGTAGCATCGAATTTGTGAAATCTCAACACAAGGAAGACGGGCCGCAACGGTCCCTGCCGGTGACCGTCTCGGCCGCCCCGGCGCCCTCGGCGGTGTGCGTCAGATCGGGCCCACTGCGGCGAACGCCTGCTCCAGGTCGGCCCGTAGATCGTCCACGTCCTCACATCCCACCGCGAGGCGCACCAGGCCGGGGGTGATCCCCTGCCTCAACTGCTCGTCGGCTGGCACCTTGGAGTGGGTCATGGATGCGGGGTGCTCGATCAGCGACTCGATTCCGCCCAGCGAGACCGCCAGCACGATGAGCCGCAACGCGTCCATGAGCTTCCGGCCCGCCTCCACCCCCCCGCGCAGCTCAAAGGCGATCACCGACCCGGGACCATCCATCTGGCGTTTCGCGAGCTCGTGCTGCGGGTGCGAGGCCAGGCCCGGGAAACGCACCCACGCCACGGCGGGGTGCCGCTCGAGCCAGGCCGCGAGCAACCTCGCGTTCTCCTGGGAGCGCTCGACGCGCATGCCCAGGCTGCGGATCCCGCGCAGCACCAGCCACGCCTGGTGCGGATCCATCGTGGTACCGAACGACCTCGCGGTCTCCCGGATCGTGGCGAGCAACTCCGGGCCGCGCGTCACCACGATTCCCGCGACGACGTCGGAGTGTCCGTTCAACGACTTGGTCATCGAGTGCAGCACCACGTCGGCCCCGTGCTCGATGGGGCGCTGGAGGTGCGGGCCTGCAAAGGTGTTGTCCACGACCAGCGGCGCCCCCGCCTCGTGCGCGATCTCCGCCGCCGCCTTCAGGTCCACGAGGTCCAGCGTCGGGTTGGCGGGCGTCTCGACGAACACGAGACGGGTCCTGGGCCGAACGGCGGCCCGCAACGCTGCGCCGTCCGTGGCGGGAACGAACGACGAGGAGATCCCGAAACGCTCAAGGTGCTTCTCCAGTAGGCTTCGGGAGGGCCCGTAAAGCGGATGAGTGCCGACGACGTGATCACCTTGCCGGAGCAGCGCCAGCAGCACCGTGCTCACTGCCGCCATCCCGGTGGCCGTGGCAGCCGCCCCGAACCCACCCTCGAGCGCCGCCACGCACGCCTCCAGCGCCGCCACCGTCGGGTTACCCAGCCGCGTGTAGATGTGCCCGGGGGACGTCCCGGCAAAGCGGGCCGCACCCTCTTCGGCGCTTGGAAAGGCAAAGGTGGACGTCTGAAAGATCGGCACCGAGACTGCCCCCTGGTACGCCTCGGGGTCCAACCCCCCGTGAATCGCCTTGCTGTGACGCCCCTTGACCTCCGAACCCATGACGGCCTCCCCCGCGCAATCTATCAGGTCCGGGTCGTGCTGCGCTGCTCGCGCAGGACCAGCGCCATGCCCACGAGCGATTCCTCCGCAAGCCCTTGGCGGTCGCGGGGCCATGTGGTACCTTTCGCCGTCCGGGGGCCAACGTAGCTCAGCCGGTAGAGCAAGTGATTCGTAATCACTAGGTCCGCGGTTCGATTCCGCGCGTTGGCTCCAGAACCCGCCTCCCGCAAAGGTGAACCCAAAACGCCTCGCTGCCGCTCGCGGCAAGGCCCCCCACTCCCGAAGACTGCCAAGACCAGGCAAAGCAAGATCTCTGATGGAGTCGCACCCAACACCAGGGATTGGGAATACGGTCGCCGGCGTCGGGGGTTCATTGAGACGTGAACACAGTCGCGTGTTTCGAAAAAATCACGCAACCGGCAGTGGACAGGGTCTGCAAACCCGACAATCAAGGAGGAGCTCATGAGAAAGCAGTTCGTAGGCGTGGTGGTGGTTGCGGTCGTACTCGGGTTGGCCGCGAGTCTGGCCTGGGCAGCCGCCTCGGCGACGGTGCAAATCGAGTTTAGCTTCACCGCAAAGGGCAAGGAGTTTCCCGCGGGGCGCTATGAGTTCAAGCCGGAGGGAGCGGCCCAGAATCACCTGACAATCCGGAACATCGACACCGGCGAGACTCTGGTGTTGCCGGTCCTGACGCGTCTTGCCGACACCGGCAGCCCGAAGGCGCAAATTGCCTTCGACATCACCGACGGAAAGCACTACCTCTCGGAAGTCCACATTCCCGGCACGGACGGCTACGCGTTCCAGGGCGCGTCGGGGCAACACTCGCACGCCATCGTGACCCAAAAGGAGTAGCTGCGGCTCGCCGCTTTGAGCAGGGACAGGGCCGCCCGCGAGGGCGGCCCTTTTCTTCAGCTTCGAGCGCGTCACAAGACCGCGGCGCCAAGGGAGCGCGGGGCTCAAGTCAGCCAGCTACTTGTTGTGCCTGTCGCAATCTCAAACACGGCTGGAGAAACCGGCGGCGCCCCCTCTTGACATCCAGTGCCCACCGTCTCATATTGTGCGGCGCACGGGACGAGTGCTGAGAACTGGAACGGCACGAGCGCCATGCACGGTAGGGAGCGTGACGGTCAAAGCCCACCCCCGCCGGCGCTCAAGCCGGAGGCCGAAACTGGAAGGCAAAGCAGCAGGGAGCATGGTGAAGAAACAAGACGGCAACGAGCTGATCGCAGGGTGTGGGCGGCCTCTACGGGCACGACCTCAACCTTTCTCAGCAAGACATCCGCTCGACGCCCTTTGGAGGAACTCTCTTATGCGCAAAGTCGCTGTGACGCCAATCCTGCTGACGATGGCTGCAGCGGTACTCCTGAGCGCCTGTAACAAGCTGCAGGCCCGCGTAGAACTCACCAAGGGGAACAGCTATTACAAGAACGAGAAGTACAAGGATGCCCTGCTCCAGTTCCAGAAGGGGGTGGCGCTCGACCCGAGCCTCAAGTTCGCCTGGCGCTCGGTGGCTCTGACCGCGATGGTCCTCTACCGCCCCGGCGTCGATAGCCCCGAGAACAACGGGTACTTCTCCACCGCGGTGGACGGCTTCAAGAAGTACCTCGATGCCTTCCCCCAGAACCAAAAAGCCCAGGACTACCTCATCGCGTGCTATGTCAACGCCTCCAAGTACGACGAGGTGCTCAGGTACCTCCACGACGACCTGAAGAAGCACCCCGGCGCCCTCAAGGACCACAAGGCCATCGTCTCCATCTACCTCCGCACCCAGAGGATCCAGGAGGCGTACGATTGGATCATCTCGAACATCCCCAAAGCAGAGGCGGAGCCTTACTACCTGGTTTCCGTGTACTGCTGGGACAAGGCCTACCGTGACCCTTCGATCACGCCGCAGGTGCGCTCCGAGTTCGTCGAGCTTGGCCTGACCTCGGTTGAAAAGGCCTTGCAGATGCAGCCGGAGTACTTCGACGCGATGATTTACAACAACCTGCTGTTCCGCGAGAAGGCGAAGCTCCAGACCGATGAGAAGCTCAAGCAGGAGTACTTCGACAAGGCCGACGAGTGGCGCACCAAGGCCTTGGCTCTGCGCGAGAAGCTCAAGACGCAAACCTCGTTGGTGAGATCGTAACCGGGGGAGCCATGTTCGAGAACAGCCTTATCGCATCGAAGCCGCAGCAGCAGAACAAGCTGATGCTGCTCGCCTTTCCGCTCGCGCTCGGCCTCCACGTGGTGGCGCTCGGAGGGTACGTGGTCGCGCAGATGTGGTCGGTGGAAGAGGTTGCCGAGCCGCCGATCCAGGTGAGCTTCTACCACACTCCACCCCCACCCCCACCCCCACCGCCACCCCCGAAAGCCGCGCCCGTGCCCAAGGCCATCGTTCAGCCGGTGGCACCCACGCAGGTCGTTCAGCCCCTGATCATCCCCGAGAAGTCAGCAACGGGCGGGGTCGAGGGTGTTGACGGTGGAGTCGAGGGCGGCGTCGAAGGTGGTGTGGCCGGCGGGGTCCCGGGCGGCGTACCCGGCGGCGTGGTGGGTGGCGTGGAGGGCATGGTGGACGACGCCCCGATCCGTATCGGCGGCGAGGTCGTTCCGCCCGAGTTGATCACCAGGGTGCAGCCCGTGTACCCCGAGATCGCCCGCAAGGCGCGCGTGCAGGGCGTCGTGATCGTCGAGGCGATCATCGACAAACAGGGCAACGTGGTCGAGGGTCGGATTCTCCGCGGGCTACCGATGGGCGTCTCCGAGGCAGCGGTGTCCGCGATCCACAGGTGGAAGTACAGGCCCGCAATGCTCAACGGCAGACCTGTGAGCGTGTACTTGACCGTGACCGTAACGTTTACCTTGCAATAGGCCATCAGGCCTAGAGATAGGAGGAAACTGTAATGGAATTTGGACCCTTAGCACTGTGGCAGTCGATGGGGTACATCGCCAAGGCCGACGTCATCATCCTGATTATCCTGTCGATCTACTCGTTGACGCTGTCCGGGGAGCGCTGGTGGCGCTATCGCGCGGCGAAGAAGCAGTCGCTCCAGTACGCCCTGCTTACCACCCAGTACCTCAAGCAGGACCGCCCGCAGGATGCCATTGCGGCGTCCAAGAAGTTCAAGAGCAGCCACCTGGCAAAGGTCGTGTCGGCGGGCCTGCTCGAGTTCATGATCGAGGAGCAAAACAGCCCATTGACCGGCTATGACGTGATCGAGGCCGCTCGCCGCGCCATCGAGCGCGCCACGCTCATGACCACGGCCGACTTCAAGCGCGGCCTCGGCGGCCTCGCCACGATCGGTGCCACCTCGCCGTTCATCGGCCTGTTCGGGACGGTCGTCGGCATCATCAACGCGTTCCGCGGCATGGCCATCACCGGTTCCGGTGGTCTGGGCGCGGTGTCTGCCGGTATCGCAGAAGCGTTGGTCACCACCGCCATGGGCCTGTTCGTCGCGATTCCCGCGGTGTGGCTCTACAACTACTTCTTGAACCAGGTCGAGCGCTTCCAGGTCGAGATGGCGAACTCCTCGTCGGAGTTGATCGACTTCTTCATCAAGAAGCACGGAGGAAGCGATGCGATTGGCTCGGCGGCACGGTAGGGAACACAGCGCACCGAAGATCGAGAGCGCCGGCTCGGTCCAGTCGGATATCAACGTCACTCCGCTGGTGGACGTCTGCCTGGTGCTTCTGATCATCTTCATGGTGGTCATGCCCCTCCTGCAGTCCGGCATCCCGGTGCTGCTGCCGGAGACCGGCAACCCCGAGAAGTACCCCGAGGGCCAGAAGCAGGTCAAGGTGGCGATTATGGAGGACGGCAAGATCTTCCTGGGCCAGGACTGGGTTCCCACCAAGGCCGAGCTCGTCAAACGCATGGCAGACATGCTGCAGGCGGACCCACAGAAAGAGGTCGTCATCAAGGCAGACCGGCGCCTCAGGTACAGGGACGTACGCGAGGTGATGAAGGCCCTCAACGATGCCGGATTCACCAGGGTCGGCCTGATCACTACGAAGAAGGGGGCGAGCTAGTAGTCTGGTAAGCCCGACTTCTGCTGAAGGAGAAACGCCATGTCAATGACCGGCGGCAAGATGGGGGACATGAAGAGTGACATCAACATCACTCCTCTCGTGGATGTGGTGCTGGTGCTCCTCATCATCTTCATGGTCGTCACGCCGTTGCTGCAGCGGGGGTACGAGACCAAGGTCCCGCCCAAGATACAGACCACGGCGCTGCCCCCGATGACCGACCAGACCATCGTCCGACTCACCGAGGACGGCAACATGTTCATCAACAAGGACCAGTTCACGGAGAAGGAGTTCCTCGCCAAGCTTGCCGAGGTCACTAAGGGCCGCGAGGGCAAAATCGTCTTCCTCGCTGCCGACGGGAACCTCCGCTACGAAAAGGTGGCGTGGTTCCTCGACCTCTGTGACAAAGGCGGCGCCAAGAACCTCGGTATCGTGCTCGAAGACCTGAACCCGACCGCCACCGCGGGCGAGGCGCCCAAGTAACCGGTTGGATTGACGCTCGAGCCCGCGTCCAGGAGGAGGCGACGACCTCCTTCCGGTCGCGGGCTCGCGTTGTGTGCGGGCGTCTCCTGTTGCTCCCCCGGAGCTTTTGCACATAAGCTCGTAGTGAATGGGCTCCCGGGCCGCCGCCCTGGCCCTCCTGCTGGGCATCCTGCTCGCTGAATTGGCGCTGCTCTACCCCGGCGTCTTCCTGCGCGGGGAGGTGCTCTCCTCCTCGGCGCTCGCCTACGGCATGGCCCCGTGGAAGGGGCACCGGCCCCCCACGGCCCGCCCCTTGCGGGGCAACCCCGAGCTCTCCGACGACATGGTGTTGTTCGCACCGTGGGATGCTGCCACCCGTGCTGCGCTCGCGGCCAGGGAGGCGCCGCTCTGGAACCCGGGCACCGGGTGCGGCATGCCGCTGTTGGCCAACAACCAGTCGGCGGTCCTCGCCCCGACCCAGGCGTTGCGTCTCCTCTGGGACTCGCCGCGCGCACGCACGCTCGGCCTCCTCCTCAAGGTCGTCCTCGCCGGGGTAGGGATGTTCCTGCTGCTGTGCCGGTGGCAACTCCCGGCCCAGGCCGCCCTTCTCGGGGCCGTCGCGTGGGCCAACTCGTCGGTCATCACGCTCTGGCTCCTCTACCCCCTCGCGGAGGCCGCGGCATGGTTCCCCTGGCTCCTGCTGGGTCTTTCTCGGCTCCTCGGAGTCGGCGGCCCGCCCGACGCCCTGGGCTCCTGCGAGGTGGCCCTCGCAGGAGCGGCGCTGCTTCTTGCGGGCCACCTCCCGACGGCCCTGCAGCTCCTCGTCGCCGCCGCGGCCGGAACGGTGGTGCTCGCGCTCTTCCGGTCTGACGTCCGGCGGCGCCTCCCCGCCGCTGCGACCGCCGGCGCCGTAGCCCTGCTGCTGGCCGCACCCCAGGTGCTCCCGACGGTCGGGTACGCCCTGCACTCCCACGCGCTGCACGCGCGCGGCCAAGCCACGCCCTCGGCCGCCCAGCACCTCCCTGGGGAGGCCGCGTGGAGCTGGCTGGTGCCGCGGGGGTTCGGCTCCCCCGAGCGGGACGGCTACCGCGGCCCGGTCAACTTCAACGAGGCGACGGCTTCGGTGGGCGTTACCGCGCTGTTCATCGCCCTGCTCGGCCTGACCCTCGCGCCCGGATGACGTGAGAGAGCGCTCCTGGGGGCGGCCGCGGTGGCGGCGGCTGCCGCCTACGGGCTGCCGCCCCTCCCGTGGCTGCTCGCCCATGTCCCGCTGGTCAAGCTGGCGGCCGGCCAGCGCTGGCTGGTCCTCGCCCAGTGGGGTGTCGCGGCCCTGGCTGCCGCAGGTGTGGCGAGGCTTTCCCAGGTTCCGCCTCGGCGCCTGTTGCTGGCGAGCGGGGGCGTCGGCGCGGTGCTCCTGCTGCTGGTCAGCCTGCACCCCGCGCTTCGCGCCGCCGGCGACGGGGCACGCTCCGTGCTGGCGATCAGGATGGCGCTGGTTAGCGCCGGAGAGATCCTCGCGGCGGCGTCTGCGGTTGCGCTTGCCGCCTTCGGGCTGCGACGCCTCGCCGCCGCGATCCTTCTCGTGCTCACCGTGGGTAGCGGCCTTGCGCTTGCGTGGGGCTTCAATCCCGCCATTCCCCCGTCCGCGATTCCGGGCCCGACGGAGCAAACGCGTCTCGTCGAGCGGCTCCGCAAGGGGGGCAGGGTTCTTCCCATCGGTTGGGTGCTGCGGCCCAACACCGGGATCCTGGCCGGGCTGCCCACCGTCACCGGTGTGGACGACCTCGTCCCCGAGCTCCAGGGACCATCCCTGTGGGCCGCAAGGGTCGCCGGGGCCCACCCCCTCGCCGCCTGGTACCCGGCCGCCCTCCCCGTGGAAAGCGCGGAACAGGCGTTCGCCGCGCTCTCGCTGGGACGCACCGTGGACGAGAACACCGTGCTGGTCGAGGGATCGGTCGATCCCCTGCCGGCGGCCCCGGGCCTCGCTCAACCCTTGGCGGCCGTGAGACACGGTCCGAACCGGGTCACCGTCGGGGTCAGCCAGTCCCGCGCCGGTGTCCTTGTCCTGCGGGAGTTGGCGGATCCGGGCTGGCGAGCGCGCGTGGACGGTCTCCCGACCCGCGTCGTGACGGCGGACGGGATGTTCCTGGGGGTACCGCTGAAACCCGGGACGCACCGCGTTGAGTTCGACTACCGGCCCCTGGGCTGGCGCCTGGGCCTCGCCCTGTGCGCCCTGGGGGTGGCATCTCTGCTCGCTTTCACCCTCTTGGTGGCACGGCGGCGGCAGCCGGCAGGCGGCAAGGCTGTTGTATCATCCCCGCATGGGGTCACCCCTGAAAATCGCTCTGGGTGCTGACCATGGCGGGTTCGAACTGAAGCAACAGCTCCTGGAGCACGTGCGGTCCCTCGGGCACGAGGTGAAGGACTGCGGCACCCACGGCAAAGAGCCCGTGGACTACCCGCGTTTCGCTCATGCGGTCGCGAGCCTCGTTGCCTCAGGCGCGTGCGACTTCGGCATCATGGTGGACGGTGCAGGTATCGGCTCGGCGATGGCGGCCAACAAGGTGCCCGGCGTGCTGGCCGCCGCCTGCTACAACGAGGACCTTGCGCGCAACAGCCGCGAGCACAACGACGCCAACGTCCTAACCCTGGGTGCCGGCCACGTGGACCCGGAGACCGCGAAGAGGATCGTCAGCACATTCCTCTCGACCGCATGCACCGTGGAGCGC
This sequence comes from Thermoanaerobaculaceae bacterium, assembly GCA_022865555.1. Classification (GTDB taxonomy): domain Bacteria; phylum Acidobacteriota; class Thermoanaerobaculia; order Thermoanaerobaculales; family Thermoanaerobaculaceae; genus RBG-13-68-16. The sequence continues at coordinate 12,498 of JALHTD010000259.1, forward strand.
CACAAGGCGCGAGTCCGGATGATCCGCGAGCTCGAGAAGGAAGGTCTCGGCGCCCGCCGCCCCGAGGCCGATCAGCTCGCTCCGGCGGACATCGAGAGGATCACCGACCGCGTCAAGCAGTTGCTCACGGGGCCCTCCGGCAGCGCGCCGCTGCCCCCCGTGATCCCGCCCGAGCAGCTCGCAAAGCTCATCGACCACACGATGCTGAGGCCTGACGCGACGAGCGCGGACATTCAAAAGCTGTGCGACGAGGCGCGGCAGTACGGCTTCTTCTCGGTGTGCGTGAACCCTTCCTACGTCGCGGAGGCCAAGGCCCTGCTGCGCAGCACGTCGGTCAAGGTGTGCGCTGTCGTGGGTTTCCCCCTCGGCGCTCAGCCGCCCGAGACCAAGGCGCTCGAGACCCGGCGCGCCATCCGCGAGGGCGCGCAGGAGATCGACATGGTGATCAACATCGGCGCGCTCAAGGGCGGGGATGAGGCGCTGGTCCGCAAGGACATCCGCGGCGTGGTCGAGATCTGCATGGACAGCCGGGCGGCGTGCAAGGTGATCCTGGAGACCGTTCTGCTCACCGACGAGGAGAAGGTGCGCGGCTGCGAGCTCGCGATGAAGGCGGGTGCGGACTTCGTCAAGACATCGACGGGTTTCTCCAAGGCCGGCGCAACCGTCGAGGACGTGACCCTCATGAGCCGCACGGTGGCGCCCAGGAAGCTGGGCGTGAAGGCTGCGGGAGGAATCCGTACCTACGGAGATGTGGTCCGGATGATCCAGGCGGGAGCGACCCGCGTCGGGTCCAGCAGCAGCGTGAAGATCATGGAAGAGGCCCTCGCGCTGGGTGCGCGAAAGGAGTAGCCAGATGGCGGAGCTGCGATGCTACGTCTTCCTGGACAGCCTGCAGCCCAGTTTCGCCTCGTTCCTGGGCACGGTTGCGCAGGGCTTCCTGCCCACGCCGGGGCAGGCCTCGCTGTTCGTGGAGATTGCACCGGGAATGGACATCATGCGGGTCACCGACGTGGCGCTAAAAGCCACCGACGTGCGGCCCGGGATGCTCATCATCGAGCGCCTGTACGGGATGCTCGAGATCCATGCCGACTCCCAGGCCGACGTGCGGCAGGCGGGACGGGCGATCCTGGCGTCCCTCGGCCTCAAGGAGGAGGACCGCATCAAGCCGCAGCTCGTGGCGAGTCAGGTTGTCCGCAACATCTCGCCGTACCACACGCAGCTCATCAACCGCAGCCGGCACGGCGACATGATCCTCCCCGGGCAGTCGCTGTACGTTCTCGAGGTGGTACCGGCCGGGTACGCGGCCATTGCTGCCAACGAAGCCGAGAAGGCCGCGGACATCAACATCCTCGAGGTGCGCGCGTTCGGCAGCTTCGGGCGCGTGTACCTCGGTGGCGAGGAGAGAGACATCGACGTCGGCTACCGCGCCGCCGAGCAGGCGATTGCCGACATTTCGGGACGTCCAGCGAAGATCAGCGGAGCGTGATCGCGTGCGCATCCCGGGTCAGGCCCGGGACAGCCGCAGAGGGAGGAGTGACATGACAGAGGCACTGGGCATGATCGAGACGAGGTCCTTTCCGGCCGCGGTGGAGGCCGCAGACGCCGCCGTCAAGGCGGCCAAGGTCGAGCTGGTTTCCTACGAGAAGACCGGCGGCGGGTACCTGTCGATCATCGTCAGGGGCGACGTGGCGGCGGTGAAGGCGGCCTGCGACGCGGGCCAGGTGGCCGCGGGCCGGGTCGGTGAGGTCGTGGCGGTCCACGTGATCGCGCGCCCGCACGTGAACGTCGACGCGGTGATGCCTCTGGGGCGCACGGCCGCGGCCAAGGCGGCGAAGAAGTAGCGGCGCGCCCCCGGGTGACCCGACCGGACGCCCGGAGGCGCAGCGCGGAGAGGCTCGCCCATGCAGCTCGCCAAGGTGGTTGGGACCGTCGTCGCAAGCCAGAAGGAGACCAGTCTCGAGGGCCTCAAGCTCCTGCTGGTGCGCCCCGTGGACGAGGAGGGCCGCGAGACCGGAGGGCACCTGGTCGCGGCCGACGCCGTCGGCGCGGGCCCCGAGGAGAGTGTGCTCATCGCGGCCGGAAGCTCGGCGCGGCAGACGCGCCTCACCGACAAGCGGCCGGTGGACGCCGTGGTCATGGCGATCGTGGACAGCTGGAGCATCGGCGGCGTGACGAAGTACCAGAAATGACGAGGCGCTAGCGCATGTCCCGCCTGACCGACCAGGACGTCGAGGCCATCGCCCGCAGGCTCGCGGCCGAGCTGCAGCGCGGCGCCCCCGACGCCGGCCCGCAACGGGCCCCCACGCCGGCGGCCCGGGACCTCGGCATCTTCGCCACCGTGGACGAGGCGGTCCAGGCGGCGCGCGAGGCGCAGCCCATATTCGTTGCCCTGCCTCTCAAGGTTCGCGCGAAGATCATCGAGGGCATCCGGCAGACGATGCTGGAGAGCAACGAGGCTCTCGCGCGGGCCGCGCACGAGGAAACCGGTCTCGGGCGGGTCGAGGACAAGGTCGTCAAGAACCGCCTCGTCACCGAGAAGACACCGGGCCTCGAGGAGCTGTACCCCCAGTCGGTCACCGGGGATCACGGGCTGACGCTCGTCGAGCCGGCGCCGTTCGGGGTGATCGGCGCCATTACCCCCTGCACCAACCCGACCTCCACGATCATCTGCAACGCCATCGGCATGCTCGCCGCCGGCAACGCGGTCGTGTTCAACGCGCACCCGCTGGCGAAGGGTTGCTCGATGCAGACGGTGGCGCTGCTCAACAGGGCGATCGTGGCGGCGGGCGGGCCCCGCAACGTCGTGACGTGTCTCGCCGAGCCCACCATCGAGACCGCCCAGCAGATCATGGCGCACCCCGCCGTGCGGCTGCTTGTGGTCACCGGCGGCGGCGCGGTGGTCAAGGCCGCGATGGCCTCAGGCAAGCGCGCCATTTGCGCCGGACCGGGAAACCCGCCAGTGGTGGTGGACGAAACCGCCAACATCGACAAGGCGGGGCGCGACATCGTGCTGGGCGCCTCCACCGACAACAACATCATCTGCACCGACGAGAAGGAGGTCATCTGCGTCGCCATGGTCGCCGATGGGCTCCTCAAGGCCATGACGCGCAGCGGTGCGGTGCTGATCGACCGCTCACGCGTCGCACAGCTCGAAAACGTGATCTTCGCCAAGGTGCATGGCCCCCGCCAACACGCCGAGATCAACAAGGACCTGATCGGCAGGAACGCCGACGTCATCCTCGGCAAAATCGGCATGAGCGTCCCGGCCTCCGCGCGACTCGGCATCGTCGAGGTAGGCGAGGACCACCCGCTGCTGTGGACGGAGCAGATGTTGCCCATCTTGCCGGTCTGCCGCGTGCCCAACGCGGATGCCGCCATCGACCTCGCGGTCAAGGTGGAGGGCGGGAACCGGCACACCGCCATCATGCAC
>JALHTD010000260.1 GCA_022865555.1 Thermoanaerobaculaceae bacterium
CCAGGATCAGGCTCTGCGCACGCGCCCGCGACGGGGCGAGGTCCCGCTCGACGAGGAGCTGGTCGAGCCGAACTCGTTTGGTGGGCACGAGCGATGCTAGCATTGCAATTGCGATGCTGGGGAAAGGCATTTCGGCTCTCGTCCGGGCACTGCGGCCGCGTCACTGGCTGAAGAACGGGTTCGTGCTCGCCCCGGCGGTGTTTGCCGGCCACGCCTTCGACCCGCCCGCGATGGTCAAGGCCCTGACCGTCGCCCTCGCCTTCTGCCTGGCCTCCTCCGCGGGGTACCTGGTGAACGACGTGCTTGACCGCGAGGCCGACCGCAACGACCCCGTCAAGAAGAGGCGGCCGGTGGCCAGCGGAGAGCTTGGCATCGGGATAGCGCTCGTCTGGGCGGCCGTGCTGTTCGCCCTGGCGATGGCTGCGAGCCTGCGACAAGGTGCCCTGGTGGTGCTCGCGCTCGTGGGGTACGTGGTCCTGACATTGCTCTACTCGGTGCTGCTCAAGGGCGTCCCCGTCGTGGACGTGATGGTGCTCGCCACGGGCTTCCTCATCCGGCTGGCGGCAGGCGCGCTGGCGATCCCGGTGGTGATCTCCCACTGGCTCGTCGTTTGCGGCTTCCTGCTCGCGCTCCTCCTCGCATTCGGCAAGCGCCTGCCGGAGGCCGATCAGGCCGGCAGCCGCTCGCCGCACTACCCGCTCTCGTTCCTCCACGACGTGGTGACGATGCTCGCCGGGGTCACCCTCGTCGCCTACACGCTCTACACCGTGGCGCCCGACACGACGGCCAAGCTCGGCGGCTCCAACGCGCTGCTGCTCACGGTCCCCCTGGTGCTCTTCGGGATCCTCCGGTACCTGCTCCTGCTGCATCGGGAGGGGGCACAGGACCCCACGGCGACGCTCTTCCGTGACAGGCCCCTGCTTGCGGCGGTGCTGCTCTGGATCGTCACGGCGGGCGTCATCGTCTACACGTCCGGGGGTGTCAGGTGAAGAGCCGCGTCGCGGTTCTGCGCACGCGCCCCGAGACGGTCCTGGAGGACATCGCGCGCCTCTGCCAGCTTGCGGGGGTGAGGACGGCGCTGCGCGAGGGCACCAGGACGATCCTCAAGGACAACATCTCCTGGCACTTCCCCTTCCCCGGGGCGAACACCACCCCCTGGCAGCTCGAGGGCACGATCCTGGCGCTTCGGCAGGCGGGGCTCTCCGACCTCGTGTGCGTGCAGAACGACACGGTGGTGACCGACCCGGAGAAGGGCGAGCGGCTCAACGGCTACGTTGGCGTCCTCTCTAAGCACGGCATACCGGTGCGCTACAACTGCTTCGACTGGGACCTGAAGTGGGTCCCCTACGAGCCGAAGGGGGAGATGCTCGCGCTGCCCAAGATCTTCCCCCACGGCATCCACGTTCCCGAGTTCTTCTTCGGCACCAACATCGTGCACCTGCCCACGGTGAAGTGTCACATCTACACGACCACGACAGGGGCGATGAAGAACGCCTTCGGCGGGCTGCTCGCGACCCGCCGTCACTACACGCACACCTTTATCCATGAGACCCTCGTGGACCTCCTGACGATCCAGAGGGAGATCCACACGGGGCTGTTCGCCGTGATGGACGGGACGACGGTCGGCAACGGGCCCGGCCCGCGCACCATGGTGCCCGTCCGCAAGGACGTCATGCTCGCCTCCGCCGACCAGGTCGCCATCGACGCTGTCGCCGCCAGGCTGATGGGTTTCGACCCGCTCGGGATCCGCTACCTGGCGCTCGCCGCGCAGCGCGGTCTGGGGGTTGCGGACACCCGCGACATCGAGCTCGTTGGGGAGCCGGAGATCGGCCACGAGAACTGGCACTTCTCCGTCGGCGACAACCTCGCCAGCCGTGTCGGCGACCTGATGTGGTTCGGACCCCTCAAGGGGCTGCAGAAGCTCTTCTTCCGCACGCCGCTGGTATACCTGTTTGTCGCCGCCTCGTACGTCTACCACGACTTCCTCTGGTACCCGGCGTTCGGCCGGCGACAGGTCCGCGAGTTCACACGCACCTCGCCGTGGGGTGCCCTCTTCGAGCGCTACCTGCGCGAGCAAGCGCTTTCGGAGACGGCGCCCGCCCACGGCGGAGCCGGGGCGGCCTAGGCCATGCCCCGCGGCTGAAGGGCGGCCGATGAAGCTCGTCCTCACCCGGTTCCGCTGGCTCCTCCTCGCGCTTGTGATCTTCGCCCTCGCAGTCCGCCTGTTCGGCCTGGACTTCGACCAGTCCCATCACTTCCACCCCGACGAGCGCCGGATCGCCGAGGCGGTCACCCAGCTCTCGCTTCGCCCACTCCAGGTCAACCCGCACTTCTTCGCCTACGGCTCGTTCCCCCTGTACGTGACGAAGATCGTCACCGCCGCCCTTTCCAACTTCCACTCGTGGTTCTCCTCGTACGATGCCGCGATCCTCGTCGGCCGCGCGCTCTCGGCGCTCTGGGGCACGGCCACGGTGCTCCTGCTCGTGCTGCTCGGCCGGCGCCTCTTCGGCGAGACGGTCGGGCTCCTGGCGGGCCTGCTGCTCTCCGCCACGGTGCTGCACGTCCAGAACTCGCACTTCGCCGTCAACGACGTGCCGCTCACCTTCCTCGTCCTGCTGGCGCTCACGTTCATGCTCGGGATAGCCGAGGGGCGCGGCTCGCGCGCCTTTGCCGTCGCGGGGGCCGCGGTGGGCCTGGCCGTGGCGACGAAGTTCAGTGCCCTGCCCCTATTCCTTCCGCTCGTCGTGGCCGCGTTTCTGCGGTGGCGGAGCGACCGAAGCCTCGGCCGTGCGGTGCGCGGCGTGGCGCTCGCCGGCGTGTGCGCTTTCGCGGCCTTCGCCGTGGGCGAGCCGTACGCGCTGCTCGACGCCCGGATCTACCTGCGCGATGTCCTCGAGCAGAGCCGGATGGTCCGTCACGCCGGGCTGTTCCCCTACACAAACCAGTACGTCGGGGTTCCCAAGCTCCTGTACGACCTCCGCGAGCTCGTGCTGTGGGGGATGGGACCGTTGCTGGGCCTGGCAACGCTGATCGGAACGGTGCGCCGCCTGCGCCTCAGGCGTCCGGAGACCCAGCCCGCCGACTGGATCCTGCTCGCGTGGGTCGTGCCGTTCTTCGCGGTGACGGTCTCCTTCGACGTCAAGTTCCTCCGGTACCTGCTGCCGATTTACCCGAGGCTCATCCTCTGGGGCGCCGCCTGGCTCCAGGGGTGGGCCGAGCGCTCGCGCGCCGGCCGCCTGGCGCGCGGGACAGTCGTGGCAAGCACTGCGCTCTACCTGTTCGCCTTTCTTGCGATCTACACTCGCCCACACTCCTCCGTCAGCGCCTCGGCCTGGTTCTACCGGCACGTCGCGCCTGGCTCCAAGGTCCTGATCCAGGACTGGGACGAGGGGTTCCCCCTTTCGCTACCCGGCCGCTCCGCGGAGAGCTTCCGGGTTGCGAGCTTTCCCTTCTACGACCCGGACGAGCCGGGAAAGATCGCGCGCCTGACCAGGGAGCTCGCCTCTTCTGACTACGTCGTGCTCCAGACCCAGCGTCTCTACGGTGCGGTGACCCGTGTGCCGTCCAAGTACCCGCTCACGAACAACTTCTTCCGTGAGCTGTTCGCCGGCGACCTGGGATTCGCTCTGGTGCAGGAAGTCGCCTCGCGTCCCACCCTGCTCGGGATTCAACTTCCCACCGAGTTGGCCGACGAGTCGTTCTCGGTCTACGACCACCCCAAGGTTCTGATCTTCCGCAACGTGGAACGGAAGACGGCGGAGGCGATCGAGAGCAAGATCCGCCGAGGCCTTCCGTCGCGGCCGCTTTCGAGGTCCGACCTGCTGCTCGCCCACGCGGGCGCGGCCGCGGGCGGCGAGGCCACGGGAACCGTGCGTTCCTCCCTGCTCGCCACCTTCCTCTGCGTGCTGCTGGTCGAGCTGCTCGGGCTGGCGGCGTTCGTGTTTCTCCGGGCGCTGCTGCCGCCGCGTGCCGGCCTGTACGCGCTCGGCAAGGTTCTCGGGGTGCTCATCTTCGCCTACGTTCCCTGGCTGGCGGCGGGCACCCTCGGCGTCCCGTTCACCCAGTCGGTGCTGCTCGGCACGGCACTGATCCTGATAACCGTCGGCTGGCTCGCCGCACGCCGTTTCCGCGAGCCACCTGTGCCGCGCGCGGAGCTCCTCGGAACGGAGATCGTGGTCTGGGGAACGTTCGCCCTCTTCCTCGCGCTGCGCACGCTCAACCCCGAGATCTACTGGGGCGAGAAGCCGATGGACTTCTCGTTCCTCAACGCGATCTACCGCAGCACGGCCATGCCGCCTCCCGAGCCGTGGTTCGCGGGCTCGCCGCTGATCTACACCTACTTCGGCCACTACGTCGTCGCCGCGGTCGGCAAGGCGCTCGCGATCCAGCCCGCCGTGATGTTCAACCTGGGCATAGCGTTGGTGGCCGCCCTCATGACTGCCGCGCTGCTCGCAGCCGGGGCCGTGCTCGGGGGGAACTGGCGCATCGGCGCGACGGCGGTGCCCCTCACGCTTTTCGCCGGGAACCTCTCGGGTGTGCGCGAGCTCATCGCGCGCAAAGCCGTCGACTTCGACTACTTCTGGGCCACCTCGCGTGTCGTGCCGAACACGATCAACGAGTACCCGTTCTGGAGCTTCACCTTCGCCGACCTTCACGCGCACCTTCTCGTGATGCCGTGGGCCGTCGCCTTCATCGCCCTCGCCCTGCTGTGGGTCGGGCGGCGGGCGGAGCCCACGCCGCAGCGCCCCCGACTGGCCGCGCTGACCCTGCTGGCTTTCTCCGCGCTGGTCCTGGGCGCCATCATGGTGACCAACGGCTGGAGCATGCCGACGTACATCGCGCTGCTGCTCGCCGTGCTCGGCGCCGACTGGCTGGTCCACCACGCACCCGGGGGCTTCGCACGGTTCGTGCGCAGAGGCATCGGGGCGGTCGTGCTCCCGAGCCTCCTCGTCATCGGGGGCGCTTACCTGCTCTACCGGCCGTTCTGGCGGACCTTTGCGCTGCCCGCCCGGCAGTGGGGGCGCGAGGTCGGGCCCTACGCCCACCCAACCGACTTTCTCACGATCTTTGGCGTCTTCCTGGTATTGCTCGTGCCGTTCTTCTTCTCGGTCTGGCGCCGTCTGATGGCGCCCGAGGGCCAGCCGTTAACCGGCGGCCAGCGCCTGAGGATGGCGGCCCTGGCGCTTGGCCTTGGGCTCTCGCTGTTCGACCTTCGGGTGCTCGCCTCGCTGTCGATCCGGCAGGCCGAGTCGGTCCGGACCCTCGCGCTCGCGCTGCTCGTGCTCGCGCTCTACCTGGCCTTCCACCGCCGCACGCCCGAGCGCCACCGGTTGCCGCTCATCCTCTCCGCATTCGGGCTCGCGCTGGCGGCCGGCTGCGAGTTCGTTTTCGTGTGGGACCGCATGAACACGCTGTTCAAGTTCTACCTCGAGGCGTGGTTCCTGCTGGGGCTCTCGGCCACCGTGGTGCTGTGGGAACTGCTGCACCCCACGCAAGAGCCCGGATGGTGGACGCGCGTGCGGCAGGTTCTGGCGTCCGCCGCAATCGCGGTGGGGTGTTTCACGGCCCTCTCCGGGGCCTACGGCGCGGTCACCCATCGGCACGCGCAGGGTCCCCGCCTCACACTCGACGGCACCGCGTACTTGCAGAGCAGGTCCCCTCAGGAGGGAGCAGCCTTCGACTGGCTCAACCGCAACATTTCGGGCATTCCGGTGCTGGTCGAGGCGTACGGGCCGTCATACGGCGAGTTCAGCCGGGTCAGCATGAACACCGGGCTCCCTATCGTGCTCGGCTGGGACTACCACGTCTACCAGCGCGGCCACGGCTGGAGCGAGATCAACCGCCGCAAGGCCGACGTTCAGACGATCTACACCTCCAACGACGAGAAGGTCGTGGCTGCCGCGCTCGCGAGGTACCACGCCGCGCTGGTGTACGTGGGTCCGCTCGAGAGCAGGACGTACGCCGGCGGCAACCTGGCCAACTTCAGAAAGTGGGTTGCCCTGCTCGCTCCGCTGTACGAGAACCCGGCAGTCACCATCTTCGCGGTCAACGGCGCCTTCCAGGGGGTCGTCCCGGTGACCACGGTCGAGCGGGTGCCGGAGACGCCGGACAAGGTCGCGCCCGAGGGGGGCGCGCGCGAGGCCGTACCGGTCCAGGACCGGCCTGGCGTACTGCGGCAGCCCCGGGGGCTCGCCTGCGACCGCGACGGCAACGTCTTCGTCGCTGACTTCGGCAACTGTCGCATCCAGAAGCTCGACAGCGGGCTCAAGCCTCTCGCGGTCTGGGGCAGGCGTGGGGAGGAGTCCGGCGAGTTCCAGGATCCGTGCGGCGTGGC
>JALHTD010000261.1 GCA_022865555.1 Thermoanaerobaculaceae bacterium
CGAGTGTCACCACCTCCACCCAGATGCCGCGCTCCACCAAGCCCGCGATCGTATCCAGCACCGCCTGCAGTTTTCCGCCGAGCGCCGTGTAGGTCTTGGGCGAGAACGACTTCAGGTCCACCTTGTAGGCGTCGATCACGGGGGCGAGGTAGTCGAGCACCTCCGGGGTCGCATGCCCGTTGGACACGAAGCTGGTCGTGATCCCTGCCTTGCGCGCCAGCTCGAAGACGTCGTGCGCCCACTCGGCGCTGATGAGCGGCTCGTTGTAGGTGCTGGTGATCACCGCGCAGCGGTGCTCGATCGCCGCCGCCACCAGCTCCTCCGGGGTCACCTTCTGGGCGACCTCGCCGGCCGCGGGGTCCCGAAGCGCCTGGGAGGTGTACCAGTTCTGGCAGTAGGCGCAGTGCAGGTCGCAGCCCAGCATGCCGAACGACAGGGCGCGGCTGCCGGGGAGCAGGTGGAAGAAGGGCTTCTTCTCGATGGGGTCCACCGCCACCCCGGCCGTATACCCCCACGGGACGAACAGGGCGTTCCCAGTCCGGCCCCGCACCAGGCACACCCCCCGCGAGCCGTCGGCAAGCTTGCAGCGGTGGGCGCACGCGACGCAGACGAGCTTGCCGGAGGGGTGGGGTACCGCGAGCTCGGCACGCGCGGCGGTGAAGCGGTCCAGCCGCATCTCCACGAGGTCATTGTGGTGCCCCGGCTTGACGGTGGCAAGGGGCGAGGGGAGAATCGCGCAAGCCGTCGGAAAGGTTCGATGGGTCCAGCAAAAGACGTGGTCGAGGCACGCCACACGCCCGGTGGCGTCGCTGGCGCCATCCGCGTGCCGGCGTCCAAGAGCCTCACCCAGCGGGCCCTGGTGGCGGCGGCGTTGGCCGGTCGGGGCTCGACGGTCCGCCGCCCCCTCGACGCCGAGGATCCCCGCCTGCTTTTCGACGCCCTGCGGCAGGCGGGATTCCGCCTGGTCTGGGAGGAGGATGTGATCACCGCGCAGGGCCGGGAACCCGTTGAAAGCGCATCGCTGTTCCTTGGCAACAACGGGACCGGGGTGCGCTTTCTCGTAGCCCAACTCGCCGCGCTGCCCGGCGCCTGGGTGGTGGACGGCTCCGAGCGACTTCGGCAGAGGCCGGTCGCGCCGCTGGTGGGCGCGCTCAGGCGCCTCGGTGCGAGGATCGGGCCCGTGGAGGGTTTCGAGGTTGCCCTTCCCCTGCGGGTGGATGGATTCCCGTTGCGCGGCGGCGAGGTGAGCCTCGATGCCTCGGCCTCCAGCCAGTTTGTCTCGGCGCTGTTGCTGCTGGGCGCCACCCTGCCGGAGGGGCTCACGGTGCATCTCCCCGCGCCGCCGCCCTCGCGGCCGTACGTGGACCTGACGGCCGAGGTCCTGGCGGCGTTCGGCGCCCCACCCGTCAGGGCGGACGACGACAGGGCCTGGACCGTGCGCGGCGGCGCGCTCGCACCCGCGCAGTTCAGCGTGGAAGGTGACTGGTCGGCGGCCGTCTTCCCCCTGGCAGCCGCGGCGGTGGCGGGGGGCGAGGTGGAGGTCGAGGGCGTGCGGCTCGACAGCCGCCAGGGGGACGCTGCGGTGCTCGGTCTCTTGGCGCGCGCTGGCTGCCAGGTGCGCGAGTCCTCCCGCGGGGTGGTGCTCCGGGGACCGGCAACGACGCCGCTCGATGCGGACCTTCGGGATACCCCCGACCTGTTCCCGGCGCTCTCGGTGGTGGTCGCGGCAGCCGGCGGCAAGCTCACGGGCCTCGCGGGCCTCGCCGCCAAGGAGAGCGATCGCCTGGCAATCATGACCCGACACCTCGCCACGCTGGGTTTCGCGGTAGAGGCCGGCGCCGGCTGGTTTGCAGGAAGTGGCGAGGCTCCACGCAGGTGCTTGGGCGGGGATGCCCTCGACCCGGCTGCCGACCACCGGGTGGCGATGGCGCTGGCGGTGGCGGGGTGCGTGATCCCCGGGGTAAGGGTCCTGGACCCCGGCTGTGTGGGCAAGTCCTGGCCCCAGTTCTGGGCCGCTTGGCAGGGGATCGCGGCGGCAGGGTCGTGAACGTCCGCTCGTCCTCCACGGGCGCTCTCGCTCGGCTCCTCGCCTGGGACGTGCCGTTTCTTCCCGTGGTCACCAGCGTCACCGCGACGCCTGAAGGAGTCACGCTGGGCCTCGAGGCGCCGGGCATCGAGCTCGAGCGGGTGTGCCGCTGGCCCCGCGGGCAGCGAGCCGCGGTCGCGCTGCAGGCGGTGGCGGCCGCTGTCTTTCTGTTCGAGCGCGGTTGGTACCCGTCGCGCGCGCTGCTGCGCGGTGCGCGGGTGCTCCGGGGCGAGGCCGGGCCGTGGTTTCGCCTGACCCGGCTGCCCCGACAACGCCTGGAGGACGCTCCCCTCGAGAGGCGCCTGCGCCTCGCGCTCGGGACCGGGGACAGCGTCTTGGCGGCGGCCGTTGCGCCGGTGCTGCGCTCGCTCCTGCCGGAGCGCGGAGGGGATCTCGACCGGCCGGCCGCGGTGCGGCCCGCCTGGGAGGCCGCCGAGGCCTGGGTGGAGGTGCTGCTCGGCGAGGGGCGGGGCGGCGCGGCGCTGCGGCACCCGGCGGGACGGGGACGGGCTCTCTGGGCCCGTCGCTTCTCGCTCCCCGAGACGGGTGTGTTCTGGGTCGAGGAGGAGCAGCGGCTGCCCGCCCTTGCGGTCGCCGCGCAGTTGGCGGCCGCGGGGCGTGACCTCACGGTTGCGGCCGGTGCCTTCGAGGAGACAGACGTGGCGCGCGTCCGGGCCCGCGCCGCAGCCGACGGCCGCGATTGCCTGGTCTTCACGACCCTGAACCTGCCGGGCGTTTCGGCGCTCCCGCTGGCCGGGGAAGCCAATGCGATCTGGGTGCTCGCGCCCCAGGGCGGCCTCGCCCGGGTCCACACTGCCGCAGCCATCGAGGCCGGGGTACAAAGGCCGAGCCTGGCGCGGCTGGTGCTCGAGGCCGGTGCTACCCACGGCTTCTCACGTCCGCCGCAGGCGGCTGCGGTCAGGGAGCGTGAGGCGCTGGCGTCTCCTCTGGCGCGTCGCGTGCTGGGGTGGCTGGAGAGCGCCCCGGTCGGTCTGACCGAAACCGACCTGGCGCTGCTTGCCGGGTCTTCCGCCGAGGCCCTGACGGAGCTCGAGCGCCTCGCGCTCGCCCAGCAGCAGCACGGCGCATGGCATGCGCTGCGCACCGAGGAGATCCCCAGCCCGCAGAAGCTGGAGGCCATGGCAGAAACGCTGGCGGAGGGCGCTGCCTCGGGCGTGGTGGCGCGAGCGCTGGCGCAGGGACGGTGGGAGCCGGCCGCGGCGTGGTGCGAGGCACACCTGGCGGAGGGTCGAGCCGGTAAGGCCCTGGCCGTGGCGCGCGCGCTGCCCGCGTTCCCCGAACTGCGCCTTGAGGCCGCGGAGGCCGCACTGTGCCTTGGGCACCTGACAGAAGCGGAGGGCTTCCTGGCGGGTGTGGCGCAGGGGGAGCGTGACGGGCGCTGGCACGCTCTCTCCGCGTGGTGGGCGGAGCAGGCGGGGGTGACGGAGCGAGCGGCTGCCGAGCTCACCTCGGCAGCCGGGGACCTTCCCTCGCGCCTGGCGGCCAGGCTCGAGCTGGTGGCCGCGGAGCTGGCGCGGCGGCGTGGCGACCGCGAAGGGGAGCACGTGCACCTGGAGCGGGCGGTCGCGGCGACTGAGCCGGCGTTCGCAGACGCCGAGTTGGCGCTCGCCAACTGGTCGGGGCCGGGCGCGCTGACGTTCCTTCGAAGGGCCCGCACAAAAGGCTGGAGTGGAGACGAGAAAGCCCGGTCGCTGCAGCTGCTGGGTCTCGCGGCTCTCAACCGTGGCAGTTGCACCGCCGCAGCGACCGCCCTGCGCGCCGCACTGCGCACCGCGAGCGGCAAGAACCTACGCTTGCTCGGGGAGATCCACGCCGACCTCGGATGCACCGCGATACTCTCGGAGCAAGGGGCGGTCGCGGACCGTCATCTGACGCTGGCTGAGAACCTGCTGGAGCGGTGCGGTTCGCGACGGACGGTGACCCTGGTGCGGGCCAACCGCGCGGTGCTGGCGTGTGACCGGCTCGACTGGCGCAGCTGTCGGGATCTCACGATCGCCGCCCGCGACCTGCGCGGGGCGCTCGACGATGCGGCGACCTGGCTCGGCGAGGTCGAACTGGCGCGCGCCGAGCTTGCCCGCGGGGACGTCGCCGCAGTGAGGGCGCTCCTGCCGGGCCTCGAGGAAGGCGTGGGTCGGCATGGCGGCCACGCAACCCTCATGCAATCCCTTGCCGCTCTCAGGGCGCACGTGGCGCTGGCCCTCGGGGATCTGCCCGGCGCCGTCACCGCCGCGACCGGGGGGGAGGCGGGGGAGCGGGAGCTGATCGCTGCCCTCGAGCGCGCCGGGAGGGGGATCGATCCTCCGGCGGGTTTGCCCCAGCGTTGGGGCGTGGCGGTGACCGCCCAGCTCTTGGCGGCCTGGCACCGGGGTGATGAGGCGGCCGCCCGGGCGCGTCTCGCGCAAGCGTTCGAGCGCGCCCCGCGGGAGGCCGCGGTGGGCCTCGCGCGCCTCACGGCGCTGCTGGCGCGCCGCGGCCAGCACCTCCCAGTGGGCTGGGTGGAGCTCGAGCGGCTCGCGGAAGCCGTTCTTGCCGAGGCCGAGCTGGACGGCTGGGCGGGGATTCTGCGCGGTGCCTGCGGCCTCGACCCGGTGCGGCTGCTGCGAGCGCTGGATGGGATCGTGAACGCCGGCACCGACGCCTTGGCCTCCACACGCCTGGAGGCGCTCGCGCGGGCCCTCGGCCTGAGATGGCTCGAGGTCGAGCGCGCGGGGGCACGCCTCGCGTCGTGGGGAGAGGCCGCGGGCGAGGTGGTCGCGCTGCACGCCGACGGGATCAAGGTGCGAGCTGCGGGGGCGACGCATGCCGTCGTCGAGGCGACCCTCGCTCTCGTGGCGCGCCACCTGGCTACAAGCACCCGCGACGGCGGGGCGGAAGCAGTCAGACGCGGCAGCGACCTGCTGGGGGGAAGCTCCGCCCTCGAGGAGGTGCGCGAGCAGAGTGCGCGCTGGGGTCCGCTGCCAGTGACGGTGCTGGTGGAGGGCGAGCCGGGGACCGGGAAGGAGCTGGTGGCCCGCGAGCTCCACCGGCGCAGCGGGCGCTCCGGGCCGTTCCTGCCGGTCAACTGCGCGGGGATCCCCGCACAGCTCCTCGAGGCGGAGCTGTTCGGCGTCGTCCGGGGTGCCTACACCGGCGCCGACCGTGACCGTCCGGGTCTGGTTGAGGCGGCGGAGGGCGGCACGCTTTTCCTCGACGAGGTGGGCGAGCTGCCGATCGAGCTGCAGGGAAAGCTCCTGCGCCTCCTGCAGGGGGGCGAGGTTCGCAGGGTGGGGGGCACCCGCTCGCGCACCGTGGACGTTCGCTTCGTGGCTGCAACCAACCGCGATCTGCCGGCCGCGATGGCGCAGGAGAGGTTTCGCCAGGACCTCTACTACCGGCTGGCGGTGGCGGTCATCCAGGTGCCGCCGCTGCGGGAGCACCCGGAGGACATCGATGTGCTTGCACGACACCTGGCCGCCCGTTTCGCGGGCTCGCTCGGCCGACCCGGCGTGTGCCTGGCGCCCGCCGC
>JALHTD010000262.1 GCA_022865555.1 Thermoanaerobaculaceae bacterium
GGACTGACCGAGAATGCCTCCTACCGGACGGCTTTGGGGCTCGTCAACGTCTCGGACCAACTCACGACGCTGACCGTGCTGATGACCCTATCGGCGGCAGACGGCACAAAGATCGACGAGCAGGCCACGCAGCTCTTCCCGCTCGCCGTGGAACAGTTCGACCAGGTGATCATCACCGTCTTTAACAAGAAGTTGGAGGACAACATCACCGGGGCGACATTGAAGGTGCAGGTGGAAGCCTACAGCACCGGCGCCCTGAACCCGGCGCCGGCTCTCATGGCGTACGTCACTCGCATGGACAACGCCACCAACGACCCGGTCTACATCGAGCAGGCTTACACGAAAGAGCTTCCGTGGGACTGTGTCTACAACGGCAAGTGTACGGCGGTTGCCAGCGGCCTCGGGCTCGGTGCCGGGCAAACCTTCCAGTCCCACCTGACGCCGCCGGTGCCGCCCCGGGTTAGGTAGGCGCGCGTTCCTGTGCTAGCATTCGCGGCCAGTCGGGCCGCGAGGGGCCCGCGCAAAAGGGGGTTGTTCCGCATGGCAAACAAGGATGATCGCCTTCCCGACAACGCGGCGGGGAAGTGGTACGTGGATTCCAGCTGCATCGACTGCGATGTCTGCCGCACCACGGCTCCCAACAACTTCAAGGCCAACGAGGACGAGGGCTACTCCTTCGTATCGAAGCAGCCCGAAAACCCGGAGGAGGCCTCTCAGTGCGAAGAGGCGAAGGCGTCGTGCCCGGTCGAAGCCATCGGCGACGACGGCGCGTAGCAGGGAATCTTTGATGTCGCCGCGGCCGGCCTCGTTCCGGCCGCTTTGTTTTTCGGTCTGAGTCTCGCCCGCATGCGCACTTGACAGGCGCCCGCAACCGCCCTAGAAAGATGGCGGGAGGGCGGCGAGCATGTCCCTAATAATCACGGCCGAGTGCATCAACTGTGACGCGTGCGTTTCGGAGTGCCCGAACAAAGCGATCACTCAGGGCGAGGACATCTACATCATCGACCCCGAGCTCTGCAGCGAGTGCATCCCAGAACACGAGCAGCAGCAGTGCGCGGCCGTGTGCCCGGTGGAGTGCTGCGTGCCGGACCCGAACCACAAGGAGACGCGCGAGCAGCTCGAGGAGAAGTACAAGCGCATCCACGCTGCATAGGAAAAGGTCGTTCTTCTCGTCCCGGCGCTCGCAGCGGTTCGCTGTGAGGACCGGGACTGTCGTTCTCTTCGCGCGGCCCACCAGCCATCTCGAAGGCTTGAAGGCATGGAGGCCTGAAGGCTTGCAGGCTTCTCTGTCGATGAACCAATGGAAACCAACATTCCGAGCGGGCTGTCAAGGTCTCAAGTTCTCGCTGAATGCCTCCACGCCTGGAAGGCTGGGCGGTGGGCAAGCCTTTCTGCCTGGGTAGGTGGCTGGGTGTGCGTGCCTGTGGGGCGCGTCGCGCCTTGACACTCCCCCCCGGCGTTTCTAACCTGCAAGCTTCGCGGAGGTGCGACATGGAAATCACACGGATCGGGGTGGTTGGCGCAGGCCAGATGGGGAACGGCATAGCCCACGTGTGCGCGCTGGCCGGTTTCGCGGTGGTGTTCACGGACGTCTCGAAGGAGCTCGTGGACAAGGGCCTGGCGACCCTGGGCCGTAACCTCGACCGCCAGGTGGCCAAGGGGACCGTGACCGCGGCGGCCAAGGACCAGGCGCTGGGGCGCATCACGCCCGCAGTGGGGCTCGGCGCCCTCGCGCAGTGTCAGATCGCCGTGGAGGCGGTGGTTGAGAGCTTCGAGGTGAAGGTGAAGGTCTTCCAGGAGCTGGACCGTCTGCTGGGGCGGGACGCGATCCTGGCCTCCAACACGTCCTCGATCTCCATCACCAAGCTCGCGGGGGCCACCTCGCGGCCGGAGCGGTTCATCGGCATGCACTTCATGAACCCGGTTCCGGTGATGCAGCTCGTGGAGGTGATCCGCGGTATCGCGACCAGCGACGACACCTTCCGCACGGTGGAGGAGCTGGCAAAGAAGCTGGGCAAGGTCCCGGTCGAGGTCAACGATTCGCCCGGGTTCGTTTCCAACCGGGTGCTGATGCCGATGATCAACGAGGCGATCTACGCGGTCTACGAGAGCGTGGGGACCTCCGAAGCGGTCGACACCGTGATGAAGTTGGGAATGAACCACCCGATGGGGCCGCTTGCGCTTGCGGACTTCATCGGACTCGACACCTGCCTCGCCATCCTCCGGGTGCTGCACGACGGCCTCGGTGACCCCAAGTACCGCCCCTGTCCGCTGTTGGTGAAGATGGTCGACGCGGGATGGCTCGGAAAGAAGTCCGGCCGCGGGTTCTATACGTACGCGTGAGCGAGCTGGGTTTGACTTGCAGGCTGAAGCGGAGGCCGCACGTGGTCGAGCAGGCTCACAGCCGACAGCCGACAGCCGACGGCTACGACTCATTGGGGCCCTGTGCTGATCGCTATGCTTTTGCTGTGAGCTGTCAGCTGTCAGCTGTCAGCTCGTGGGGAGGGCGGGCATGACCGTCCTCTGCCAGTGGTGCGGCGCCCCGAACCCTGACGACCGCGAGGTGTGCCTCAGGTGCAGCTCACGCCTGCTTGTGGTGTCGGGCACCAACGGGGAGTTCTCGGAGGAAACCCTCGAGGAAGAGGAGGCGAGCTTTGAGCGCGAGAAGCTCGCGTTCGACGAGCACCTGCTCGAAAGGCTCTCGGGCGGCGAGGAGGGGCTGAAGCGCCTGCACGGTGCCCTGGTGCGCCTGGAGGAGCGGGTCACGGACTTGGAGCGGGGGCTGGCGCTGCTGGACTCGGGGGTGCAGGCGCTGGTCGATCTCCTCGACCGCCGCAAGGTGATCCGGGAGACCGAGGTGATGGCGGCCTGGGAACGTGCCGCGACCTCGGAGATGGCCCGCGAGGAGCTGCTGGAGCGTCTGCGGCAGCGGCGGGAGTCGGTCGTCTCGCGCGCCCGTGCGGCCGGGGGCGGTGCGGCTGCAGCCTGCTCGCGCGCCCTGCAGAGCGCTGAGCTGGCGCTGCTGGCGGGCCAGCCGCTGCGCGCCGCGGAGATCCTGGGCGAGACGCTGCGCCACTTCCCCCGCAACCCCGAGCTGGCCGAGCTGCTCGGCGAGCTTGCGTTCGAGCGAAGCGACCTGGGCGCCGCAGAGAACTACTTCCGCCAGGTGCTGCGCTGGAACGCGGAGAACGTCGAGGCACGGATCTACCTGGGCACGATCCTGGCCGACACCGGGCGGGAACCCGAGGCGCTGGAGCACCTCGAGCGCGCGGTCTCCCTGGCGCCGGAAAATTTCCTGCCGCACTTCTCGCTGGGCGCCCTGCACGCGGCGGCGACCCGGATCGAGCCGGCCCGGCGATACCTGCGGGCGGCGATCGAGCGGGAGGAGACCCCCCAGGCCTACTTCCTGCTCGGGATGGTGGAGCTGGACTCGGGCCACGCGGGCGCGGCCGCGGCGGCGCTCGAGCGGGCCGTCGCCCTCGACGCCGAGTTCGAGGACGCCATCTACTACCTCGGGCTCGCCTATCTGGAGAGGCGGTGGAACCGAAAGGCGCTGGAGTGCTTCCGCCGGGTGCAGGAGATGGACCCGCAGCGGCTGCAGTACCAGGAGGCGGTACGGCTCGTGGAGGGCGGCGGCGAGAGCGCGGCCCCGCTGCCACCCGAGGCCGAGGTGCTGCTGCGCGAGGCCTCGCAGGCCTCCGAGGCGGGGGAGATCGAGCGGGCGCTGCACCAACTGCAGCGCGCCTCGCGCCTCGCGGACCACCCTAGTCTGCTCGCCTCCCTGGCGTTGCTGGCGGCCGCCGCGGCGAGGCCGAGGCAGGCTCTCGCTGCGGCGCACCGGCTCCTCCGCCTCGACGTGCATGGCGCCCCGTTCCTGGCGGCGTGGACCGCACTCCTGGAGACGCTGCGTGCGGCCAAACGGTACCGGCTGGTGGACCGGTGGGGCGGGAGGCTGTTCGCCGAGGGCCCCGGCCCTCTGGAGCGCGGCCTCGCGGCGTACGAGCTGGCGCTCAACGAGCTGGAGCGCGACGGCGACGTCGGCCGCGCGCTGGAGTTCGCCCACGCCTCGCTCGAGCTCATACCGCGCGAGCTGCGCCAGTACCCGCTGGCGGCGCTAGGCAGGATTCACCTGGCGCGCGAGGAGTACTCCGACGCAGTTGACTACCTCGAGCAGGCAGTGACGGTTTCCTCGTCGCCCGCTATCCTGACTCAGCTCGGCCTTGCCCTGCTGGAGATGGGCGAGGGCGAGCGGGCGCGGGAGGTGCTCCAGCGGGCGCGCCAGGGCACGGCCCGCGACCTCAAGACCGACGTTTTGACCCACCTGGCACGGGTGGGCTGGCTGGGCTCGCGCAAGTCGCGAGGTCGGCGGAAGGGCTAGTCATGCGTTGGACCCGATACTTCCTCTTCACCCTGCGGGAGAACCCGTCGGACGCCGATGTGGTCTCGCACCAGCTGCTCGCCCGCGCCGGGATGATCGACAAGCTGGCGGCAGGGATCTACACCTACCTGCCGCTCGGGTGGCGGTCCATGGACAAGCTCGTCCGCATCGTGCGCGAGGAGATGAACGCCGCGGGCTCCGCGGAGCTGGTGATGCCGTGCATCCACCCGGCCGAGCTGTGGCAGGAGTCCGGGCGCTGGCAGGTCTACGGCAAGGAGCTGCTGCGCATCAAGGACCGCCACGACCGCGACTTCTGCTTCGGACCCACCCACGAGGAAGTGATCACCGACGCGGTCCGCCGCCGCATCACCTCGTACCGGCAACTGCCGGCCAACGTGTACCAGATCCAGACCAAGTTCCGCGACGAGATCCGCCCGCGCTTCGGGCTGATGCGAGGCCGCGAGTTCATGATGAAGGACGCGTACTCGTTCCACTCCTCCGCGCAGAGCCTGGACGAGGCGTACCGCGAGATGGACAAGGCGTACCGCCGGGTCTTCGACCGCTGCAAGCTGTCCTACACGGCGGTGGAGGCCGACACCGGCAACATCGGCGGCAGCGAGTCCCACGAGTTCATGGTGCTGGCCTCGACCGGCGAGGACGCGGTGGTGGCCTGTCGCTGCGGGTACGGCGCCAACATCGAGAAGGCGACCACCGGCGCTCTCCCCCCGCCGCCACCGTGGCCCGGGAAGGCGCCGGCCAAACCCGAGGCGGTCCACACGCCGGGGACGACGTCGGTGGCGGACGTCGCCACCTTCCTCAAGCTCGACCCCGCTCACTTCATCAAGACGATGATCGTGGAGACCGACACCGAGTTCGCGGTCGCACTGGTGCGGGGCGACGACGAGGTCAACGAGGTCAAGCTCAAGAACGCGCTGGATGCAGGCCACCTGCAGCTCGCCTCCGAGGCCAAGGTGGAGGAGGTCACCGGGAGCGCCATGGGCTACTCCGGACCGGTTGGCCTCGCGGGGGTTCGCATCGTGGCCGACCCCGAGGTGATGCGCATGGGCATTGCGGCCACCGGCGCCAACCGCGCAGATCACCACCTGATCGGCGTGGTGCCGGGCCGCGACTTCAAGCCGGACCTGGTGGCCGACATCCGGCTCGCCCGCGACGGTGACCCCTGCCCGCGCTGCGGCGCTCCTCTTGTTCTCAAGCGCGGCATCGAGGTGGGCCACATCTTCAAGCTCGGCACGAAGTACTCCGAGCCGATGGCGTGCAACTACCTGGACGAGAAGGGCAAGACGCACGCGATGATCA
>JALHTD010000263.1 GCA_022865555.1 Thermoanaerobaculaceae bacterium
CGCCCTGCACCAGCAGCGGCTTCGCGCCTCCGGAAAGGGCCGGGAGAATCCGCGCAAAGACCGCTGCCTGCGCGGGAGTCAGCGGCGCGGGCTCCACCGAGTCTTCGAGCGGGGGGAGGATGCCGCGGCGCGACCCGGTACTGCCAGGCGATTCTTCCCACAGGGAGAGGGAGCAAATGGGGCGGCCGCAGGGGCTGCCCTCGGCCAGATCCCACGAGATCGCGTCGTCCCCCTCGCTTCGCTCGGGGTCCTCGCGATGACAGCACGCGCGGAGCGCGTGCCCCACAATTCGGTGACAACGCCTATGCCGGGCGCCACGGGATTCTTCGGCCCCGCTGCCGCGGGGCCTCAGAATGACAACCCAATGGGCGGCCGCTGGGGCTGCCCCTACGAGAACACGCAGGAAAACGTGGGGCCGGCGCTCCGCGCCGGCACGCACGCCCGGAGGGCGTGCCCCACACAAGACAGGGCCGGCCGCAAACGGGCATGGATGGCTGGGGGTCCCTCGCACGACCTGCGGGTTCGGTTGCGGGGGCAGTCGCGCGAGGCGTAGACTTCCACGTATTGTGAATCTTGACACTTCAGCGGCTAGCAGGGCATTGGTCGGGCGAACGCTGGGTCACCACCTCGTCCTCGAGCTTCTCGGCGAGGGGGGGATGGGGGTCGTCTACAAGGCCAGGGACACGCGGCTCGGGCGCGCGGTCGCCCTCAAGGTGATGCGTGCCGAGTGGATGGACGACGCCGAACGTCAGCGCCGCCTGGTGCGTGAGGCGCAGGCCGCCTCGGCGCTCAACCATCCAAACATCCTCACGATCTACGAGATCGATACCGAAGGAGCCGTCACCTACATCGCCATGGAGTACATCGCGGGTGGGACGTTGGCCGATCTGCTCGCCGCCGGGCCGCTGCCCGCCGACCGCGCGCTGCGCCTGACGGCGCAGGTGGCCGACGCCCTTGCGGCGGCGCACGCCGCGGGCATCGTGCACCGCGACCTAAAGCCGTCGAACATCATGCTGGCGGCCGAGGACCGCGTGAAAGTCGTGGACTTCGGAATCGCCAAACTCGCGGGGGCAGCCGTGCCCACGGGCGAGATGGGGACTGCGCTCACTGCGAGTGGGGCAATCGTGGGCAGCGCGCCCTACATGTCACCCGAGCAGGCGGCGGGACGCACCGTAGACCCGCGCAGCGACCTCTTCAGCCTCGGCGCAGTCCTCTACGAGGTGCTCGCCGGGCATCGGCCGTTCGGCGGCGCGGACGGAGCCGACACGCTCGCCGCAATCCTGCGGGACACCCCTCCTCCGATCCCGGGTGCCGGCCCGGAGGTCGCGCGGCTCGTCGAGCGCTGCCTCGCTAAGGATGTTGCAAACCGCTTCCAGTCCGCGACCGAGCTGAAGGCCGCCATCGAGGCGTGCCTCGCCCCCGGCGCCCGCCACGAGGGAGCTTCGGTCGCGGTGCTGCCCTTCACGAACATGAGCGGCGTCCGGGAGGATGACTACCTCTGCGAGGGTCTGGCCGAGGAGATCATCAACGCGCTCACGCGGATTCCCGGGCTCCGCGTGATCGCCCGGACGTCCTCGTTCGTGGTGGGACGCCTGGGGCTCGACGTCCGCGAGGCAGGAGCGCGGCTCGGCGTCGAGAGCATCCTCGAAGGCAGCGTGCGCCGGGCCGGCTCCCGGGTGCGCGTGACCGCGCAGCTCGTGTCCACTCGGGACGGCTCTCATCTGTGGAGCGAGCGCTACGACCGCGAGTTGACCGATCTTCTGGTCCTCGAGGACGACGTCGCGGGGGCAATCACCGAGCGGCTGCGGGGCGGGCTGGGTCGGGCTGGTGGAGAGCGGCCGCGTCCAGTCGTCGATGCCGAGGCCCACGCCGCGTTCCTCGAAGGCCGGCATCACTTCGCGAAGGGGACATCGGAGGGCCTGGCAAAAGCGGCGGCGTGCTACCAGCGGGCGATCGAACGGGAGCCAACCTTCGCGATCGCGTACGACTCGATGGCGGAGCTGCATTGGTTCCTGGGGATGTGGGGCAACGTACCCCCGCGCGACGCGTTCTCTGCGAGCACCTGGTACGCCCTGCGCGCGCTTGAGCTGGACGACACGCTTGCCGAGACCCACGCCCTGCTCGGCATGCTCCGCAAGGAGCTCGACTACAACTGGCCCGAGGTGGAACGCGAGTGCCGTCGTGCGCTGCAGCTGAACCGCGAGGCGCCACTCGTGAAGCTCCGGTACGCGATCAGCGGTCTCATGCCCCACGGCCGCGTGGTTGAAGCCATGACCGAGATCGAAGGCGTCGTGCGGGTGGACTCGCTGTCGATCTGGGCCCGCTGGTGGATGGCCGTGATGGCCGTGTTGGCCCGCCAATGGGATCGTGTCGACGAAGAGGCCCAGCACATCATCGCGCTGGCCCCCGACTACTTCTTGGGTTATTGGGCGCTCGGCATGCAGCGGGACGCAATCGGCGCGGGGGCGGAGGCGGTCGCCGCGCTGGAGAGGGCGAACGAGCTCTCAGGGGGCGTCCCGTTCACGCTGGGTTTCCTGGCGCTCGCGTATGGGCGGACCGGACGGGCCGACGAGGCACGCG
>JALHTD010000264.1 GCA_022865555.1 Thermoanaerobaculaceae bacterium
CGCGACTCGTACGCATGCTCGACAGAACGCCGGCAAACGTCCACTCCTTCTGGCGAATCGGGGTTTGGAGATCCGAGCGGCCTCGCCCGCCGCCCGTCTTCCATCCTCCTGTAGAAGCAGTGAGTTAGGCGAGGGCGGGGGTGAGGGGGCCCGGGGCGCTTTTCGTCGTCTCCGCATCGCTTGCACGCCGGCGCCACCGGGTAGGTCTCGGCTCGGCCCGGGATTCTGCGAGGCCATGCTAGAATCTGCACGTTTTTCGGGGAGCGGAGGAGAGCGATGATGCGGCGCGGCAGCGCTCCCGGGTGCAGCCGGTGCGCCCGGGGCCCTCACTTTCTGGTCTTTCTTCGGTCCCGTTCGAGCCCGCGCCTCACCCCATGAACAACCGGCTCCGCGTCCTGTTGGTCGACAGCGACCCAAACGATCGTGCGCTCGCCGCTCTGGTGCTCAGGCGGGAGCTCTCCGAGTTCGATATCGAGGAGGCCGGCGACGCTCTGGTGCTCTCGGCCCGGCTGCCCCGAGGGGGCTACGCGGTGGTTGTCACCGAGTACCGCCTCGCCTGGGGGGACGGCCTGCAGGTTCTGGAGTCGGTCAAAAGCCTTGACCCGGACTGCCCGGTGGTGCTGTTTGCCTCGGCGGGGAACGAGGCCGTGGCCGCCGAGGGCCTGCGCCGGGGGCTGGCGGCCTACCTGGTGAAGGGCAGCGCCGGCTACCTCGAGCTGCCCGCCGCCGTTCGTCGTGTGGTGGAGCGCTCGGCCGAACTGCGCGCTTCCCGCGAGGCCTCGGCCTCGTACCAGCGGCTGACCGAGGAGCTTGCGCTCGGCACCTTCACCGCCGGGACCGACGGACGGCTGTCGCGCGCCAGCCCCGCGATGGCGCGGATCCTGGGCTTCGAGAAACCCGATCTGGTCGTCGGGCAGAACCTGGCCGACTTCCTCTCGGACGAGACGCTGCAGGCTCAGGTGCTGGCGAGCATGGCGCGGGGGCGGGAGGTCCGCGACCTGGAGGCGGGGGTGCGGCGTCCGGGCGGCGACCTGGCCTGGGTGAGCCTCACCGCCTGGCCGGTGGTGGACGCCGCCGCGGGCGTCATCCGATACGAGGGCGCCGTGCAGGACATCTCGGGCCGCCGCCAGGCGGAGCGCGAGCTCTCCGAGCGGGCCACGGTGCTGGGGAGGTCCAACGAAGAGCTCCAGCAGTTCGCCTACGTGATCTCCCACGACCTTCAGGAGCCTTTGCAGCTGATCTCCCGGTACGGGCGCCTCCTCGCCAACCACGGGGCGACCGCGGCCGACGAGGACGCCAGCCGATACCTCGCGCATCTGCTCCAGTGCACCGACCACATGCAGGCGATGATCAACGATGTCCTCGCCTACGCCCGCGTCGACACCCAGGCGAAGCCGTTCGCACCGGTGGACTTCGTCGAGGTGGTCACCAAGGCCATGGCCAACCTAAAGGCCGCGGTCGACGAAAGCGGCGGGCAGGTGGGGTGGGAGCGCCTCCCGGTCCTGCCTGCCGACGAGGCGCAGATGGTCCAGCTCTTCCAGAACCTGATCGGCAACGCCCTCAAGTTCCGACGCGGCAGGCCCCAGGTGCGAATCTTCGCCGTCGAAGAAGCCAAGCGCTGCACGTTCGCGGTGGCGGACAACGGCATCGGCATCCCACAGGAGCACATCGAGCGCATTTTCGGCATGTTCCAGCGGCTGCACACGGCGGCCGAGTACCCCGGCACCGGGATCGGGCTCGCCATCTGCAAGCGAATCGTCGAGCGGCACGGCGGTCGAATCTGGGCGGTCTCGGAGCCGGGACAGGGATCCACGTTCTGCTTCACGATCCCCAGGAACCTGGCGCAGGCCGGTTGGATCGGGGCTCCGGAACCGGGGGTTTGAGGGAATGGCAAGCGAGGCAAGGCCTCTGACTGTGCTCCTGATCGAGGACAACCTCGAGGAGGCGGAGCTCATCCGGCTCATGCTGACCCAGTCGCGCCGGGAGACGCTCGAGGTGGAGCACGTGACGCGCCTCCAGGAGGGCCTGAAGCGGCTGCAGGGCGAACCGGTGGACGTCGTCTTGCTTGACTTCTCGCTGCCGGATAGCAGCGGCCTCGCCTCCTTCGAGAAGGCCCGCGAGGTCGCCCCCCACGTCCCGATCGTGGTCCTCACCAACCTGGACGACGAAGAGATAGCGCTCAGGGCGGTCCGCGAAGGGGCCCAGGACTACCTCGTGAAGCGTCAGGTGGACAAGGAACTGCTCCTGCGCTCCATCAGGTACGCGATCGAGCGGATGCACGCCGAGAAGGCCCTCTGGGAGAGCGAGGAGCGCTACGCGCTGGCCGTCAACGGCGCCAACGACGGCCTCTGGGACTGGAACCTGAAGGGTGGCTCCGCCCACTTCTCCCCGCGGTGGAAGGCGATGCTCGGCTACCGCGACGAGGAGATCGGCACCGACATCGACGAGTGGTTCTCGCGTGTCCACCGCGACGACAGCGTCGCCCTGCACAAGGCCCTCGAGGCTCACTTCACCGGCCAGGAACCGCACTTCGAGCACGAGCACCGAATGCGGTGCAAGGACACCAGCGCGATCTGGGTGCTCTCTCGCGGCCTCGCAGTGCGCGACGCGGCCGGCAAGCCGAGCCGTATCGCCGGGTCGCTCACCGACATCTCTGCCCGCAAGCGCGCACAGGAGCAAATCCTCCACGACGCGCTCTACGACCCACTCACGCAGCTGCCCAACCGGACGCTCTTCCTGGATCACCTGGGACTCTCGATGGACCAGGCGCGCCGCCGCAAGAACTCGATGGTCGCGGTGCTCTTTATGGACCTGGATCGGTTCAAGAACATCAACGACAGCCTCGGGCACAGCGTCGGCGACGAGCTGCTGGTGGAGCTGGCGCGCCGCCTCAACCACTTCCTGCGCCCGGGCGACACGGTGGCCCGCCTGGGAGGGGACGAGTTCGCGGTGCTGCTCAACGACGTCCACGGTGCGAGCGACGCGACGCGGGTGGCCGAGCGCATCCAGGAGTTGATCCGGGAGAAGATCGTGATCGGGGGCCGCGAGGTGTTCACCTGCGCAAGCATCGGGGTCGCGCTCTCCTCGCCCGGCTACAAGCGCCCGGAGGAGATTCTGCGCGACGCGGACACCGCGATGTACCGCGCGAAGGCCGCCGGCCGCGGCTGTTACCAGGTCTTCGACCAGACGATGCACCGAAACGCGGTCGCGCTCCTGAAGCTCGAGACCGAGCTTCGGCGCGCGGTGGAGCTCAAGCAGTTCGTGATGCACTACCAGCCCATCGTCTCCCTGGAGAAGGGTCGAATCGTGGGGTTCGAGGGGCTGGTGCGGTGGAAGCACCCGGAGCGCGGCCTGGTAAACCCGGAGTGGTTCATCGCGGTGGCCGAGGAGACGGGGTTGATCGTTCCGTTGGGGTGGTGGGTGATGCGCCAGGCGTGCCGGCACGCCCGCGAGTGGCAGCAACTCCTGCCGTCGCAGGCCCCGCTCTATGTGAGCGTGAACGTCTCGGGCAAGGTCGTCATGCAACCGGACATGTTCGACCGGGTCACGGCGATCCTCGAGGAGACGGGCCTCCCGCCGACAAGCCTGCGCCTCGAGATCACCGAGAACGTGATCATGGACCACGGCGATATCGCGCTCGCAAAGCTCGCGCAGTTCCATGACCTCGGGGTCCAGTTCTCGGTGGACGACTTCGGCACCGGCTACTCGTCGCTGTCCTACCTGCAGCGGTTCTCCTACGACACGCTCAAGATCGACCGCTCGTTCATCTCGGGGATGGAGAGCAAGGGCGACGCCTCCGCCATCGTGCAGACGATCGTGGCGCTGGCCAACATGCTCAAGATCAACGTGGTCGCGGAGGGCGTTGAAACCTCGGTGCAGTTAAGGCGGCTGCGCGAGATGGGGTGCTCCCACGCGCAGGGGTTCTGGTTCTCGAGGCCTGTGGACCGGGCGGCGACCCAGGCCCTGCTGCTGCACCCTCCGGAGTGGTAGGCAGACACGCTGAGGCTGCTGCCGCTTGCTATACTCCGCGCGTCAGGACCAAGGGCCGTTGGTGCGGTAGAAAGGAGCCCGTCATGCGCAGGAACAGCCTCACACTTATGGCGGTGGCCACCGTGTGCCTGGCGCTGGCGTCGTGCAGCAGGGAGATCAAGCCGAGCACGAAGGGCTGCTTCCTCGTCAAGAGCAAGAAACTCATCGAGCTTCCGGCCGTCACGTTAGAGACGGTGTTCACTCCCGAGGGGTTCGCCCTGAACTACTTCAATGGGGAGCCAGCTGTAACGGCGCGGACGGACGACTACATCATCCTTTACGGCGACTACAAGCCAACGTCCCTCAAGGCGTACAGAGACCAGGGCGGCTACTACCAGGAGGACAGCTCGAAGCCGGCGGCGAGTGACGCCATCGCCGTGGGACCGATGAAGGGCGAGAAGGAGATGTTCAAGTGCCGGTTCACCAAGCCGCTGCCGCCCGGGGTCTACCTCCTCGAGTGCCAGAGCGGAAAAGGCACCGTCGGTTTCCCGTTCGCGGTTGACTAGCGGCCTGTCCGGTCCCCCCGTGGACAGGAATTTGTCAGGTCCCTGCCCCGGCCTGTGGGCTATGATCCGGTGCGCGAGATGGTTGGCACGAGCACTTTCCTGCGCGAGGCGCGGGCCGTTGGCGGTGCATGGTTTGCTGCCGCAATCGGCCTGTACTGGCTGACCGGCGCGCGCGGCCTGATCTGGGCCGACCCCTCCAAGCTGACGCTCTATGCCCTCGAGGGGTACTTCCCCAGCCTGAACCCTGGCGACCACGCGGGGTGGACCGTTCTGGCGTGGATCTGGCTGCACCTCGTGGGCGGCGATCCGGTCGTGGCGGCCCACCGGCTCTCGGCGCTGTGCCGGTCGCTGGTAGTGGCGCTCGCGGTGCTCGTGGTGCTGGCGCGCAGCGGCGAGAAGGCGCGCGGCCACACCGCGGGCACCCTAATTCTGGCTGCGTTGCCGATCTGGTGGGCCGCGGCGGTCGCGGAGGCGTACGCCCCAGCGCTGGCGGCGACCCTCGCCGGCGCGCTGGCGTTGGGCGCGGCGCCGCACCGCTGGAGGTGGTGGGTCGCCGGCGGCTTCTGGGGGCTGGCCCTCGCAATCCATGCGATGAGCCTCTTCCTGATCGTCCCCCTGGCCTGGGAGGGGGCGCGGGAGAAGGCGTGGCGCCTGCTGCCCGGCGTGGTCGTGGGCTCGGCGCCGCTCTGGCTGGCGCTCTTCAGCGCTCCGCGCGACCCGCTCACGGGGTTTGCCGCGAGCGGTCCCTCTACCTGGCGGTGGCACTTGGAGGCCTTCCTCGCGCTGGCTCGTACCCCGCGTAACGCATTGGCTCTTGCAGCGCTGCTGCTGTACGCCCTCGGCGTGCTCGGGATCGTCGCGCTGTGGCGGGGGCGATGCGAGACCCGAGGTTCTGCCGTCTGGGCATGGAGCCTGGGGGCGCTCTCGCTGTTGCTTCTGACGTACGCCCCCTACCGCCTGCACCTGATGGTCGCGTTCCTGCTGGTGGGGCTGCTGCTGGCGCTGCCGGTGCGGCTGCCCGCGTGGGCCAGGGTCGGCCACGTCGTGCTGCAGGCGCTCGTCTACCTCGTCATCCCGACGGTGCTGACCGTTGCCGGCCGACAAAGCTTGGGTGTCCGTGTGCTCCCTGGTCGAA
>JALHTD010000265.1 GCA_022865555.1 Thermoanaerobaculaceae bacterium
CGAGGGGGTGTGCGCGAGATGGCGGATAGCCGACTGAACGCCGTGGTGACCCAGAAGATCGAGGTGGCACCGGGCCTGTTCATCCTGCAGGTTGTGCCCGACGGCTGGCAGCTGCCACCGTTCCGGCCTGGCCAGTTCGCGGTGCTGGGTCTACCACCCGAGGCGAGGCGGCATCCGATGGCCGATCCCACCGACGACCCCCCGCCGAAGCCCGGCGCGCTGATCCGGCGCTCGTACTCGATCGCCTCGTCCTCGGCGGACCAGCAGTACCTCGAGTTCTACCTCAACATCGTGCGATCGGGTTCGCTCACGCCGCGCCTCTGCGCCCTCGAGGTGGGGGACCGGCTCTGGCTCGGGCCGAGGATGAGCGGGCTGTTCACCTTCGACCAGCTCCCAGACGGTGTGAACCTGGTGATGGTCGCCACCGGCACGGGTCTCGCGCCGTACATGAGCATGCTGCGGACCGACCTCGAGCACGAGAAGAACCGTAGGCTCGCAGTGCTGCACTCGGCCCGCCACTCCTGGGACCTCGGGTATCGCGCCGAGCTCATCATGATGGAACGTCTTCGCCGCAACCTCACGTACGTCGCCACCGTCTCACGCCCGCAGGAAGAGCCGGTCCCGTGGGGAGGGCTCGTGGGGCACGTGCAAGAGCTGTGGCAGCAGCGGATTCTCGAAGGCATCTGGGGTTTCCGTCCCGAGCCGGAGAACACCCACGTGTTTCTGTCGGGTAATCCGGACATGATCGAGGAGATGGCGGCAATCCTGGCTGCCGAGGGGTTCCGCGAGCACACCCCCCAGCGACCCGGCCAGGTCCACATCGAGAGGTACTGGTAGCCAGCGCGTGCCTCCACGGGCGTTGCGCTAGTCTGGCGTGGGGACAGAGCAGACTCATGGCCCACGCCCACACTCACCGGTCGTTGCCGACGGCCGGATCGCGCCATCGCAGGAGACTCACGCTCGCACTCGTTCTCGCCGGCGTCTACATGCTGGCCGAGGTCGCAGGCGGGCTCCTCGCCAACTCGCTCGCGCTCCTGGCCGACGCCGGGCACATGCTCACCGACGTGGCCGCGTTGGGGTTGTCGCTGTTCGCGATCTGGGCGGCCCAGCGACCGGCCACGCCGAAACGAACGTACGGCTACCACCGGATGGAGATCCTGGCCGCGCTGGCCAACGGTGCCACTCTCGTCGCGATGGCGGCGTTGATCTTCGCGGAGGCGTACCGGCGCTGGTCCAACCCGCCAGAGGTCAAGGGCGGGCTGATGCTCGCGGTCGCCTGCGGGGGCCTGGTGGTCAACCTCGCCTCCCTCTGGATCCTGCATGGTGGCCGCCAGGAGAGCCTGAACGTACGCGGCGCGTGGCTGCACGTCGTCACCGACGCGCTGGGTAGCGTACAGGCGATCGCCGCTGGCGTTGTCATCAGCGTTTTCGGCTGGAACTGGGCGGACCCGCTCGCATCGGTCCTCATCGGGATTCTTGTTGTCCTCTCGTCGGGGGGGCTGCTCAAGGAGTCGGTCGGGGTCCTCATGGAGGGCGTGCCCCAGCACCTTCACCTCGACGAGGTCGCCGAGGTCATGGCGGGTGTGCCTGGTGTCAGGGCCGTCCACGACCTGCACGTCTGGACGATCACCAGCGGGTTCGTGGCGCTCTCCGCGCACGTGGTGGTCGAGCCCGACTGCCCCGATGACGTCCTGTGGCGCGTCCGCACTGCCATCCACGACCGCTTCGGGATCGA
>JALHTD010000266.1 GCA_022865555.1 Thermoanaerobaculaceae bacterium
GGGCGGCCGTGTAGGGGTCCACGGCGCCCTCGCTCACCTCCGCCAGCGCAGCGGCGAGCGCCGCCCGGTGCCTGGTGCGCATGCGCTCCTGGATCAGCGCCGAGAGCAGGCGCTCCACCCGGCGCCGTGCCCTTCGGCGGCGCGCCTCCTGCCTCCGCTGACCGCCGTCCAGGAAGCGCTGGTGCTCCAGCACCGCAGCGAGGAGATCCTCCACACCCTCGCCGGTGGTGGCGGTCGTGCGGACGACCGGCGGCCTCCACGCGGCAGGCGGCGCCAGCGACAGCATCCCCTCGATGGCGGCCACCTGGGCCTCCACGCCGGGCCTGTCGGCCTTGTTGACCGCGAACACGTCGGCGATCTCCATCACGCCGGCCTTCGCCGCCTGCACGTCGTCACCCAGGCCGGCGACCGTGACCACCACGACGGTCTCGACCTCGCCGGCGACGTCCACCTCGTCCTGGCCGACACCGACGGTCTCGAGCAGGACCCACTCGAACCCCGCCGCGTCCAGCACATCGAGGGCGTCCGAGGCCGCCACCGCGAGGCCGCCGAGCGCGCCCCGCGTCGCCATCGAGCGAACGAACCCTCCAGCCGCAAGCAAGTCGGGCATGCGTACGCGGTCGCCGAGCAGCGCGCCGCCCGAGAAAGGGCTCGAAGGGTCCACCGCGAGCACGGCCACGCGCTCCCCGCGGCGGAGCAGCGCCGTGCCGAGCGACTGCACCAGCGTGCTCTTCCCCACGCCAGGCGCGCCGGTGATCCCGACGGTGCGGGCGCGGCCGACCCGCCCGCGCAGGCCCGTCAGCAGCTCCTCCGCTTCCGGGCCCCCGCGCTCCACGACGCTCAGCGCCTTCGCGACGCCCAGGATATCGCCGGCGAGGAGTGCGGCGGCCTCGACCATGACTTGGAGCTTATCCTCCGAGCAGCTCACGGGCAATGACGAGGCGCTGGATCTCGCTGGTGCCCTCGCCGATCGTGCAGAGCTTGGAGTCCCTCCAGAACTTCTCCACCGGGTAGTCCTTGATGTAGCCGTAGCCGCCGTGAATCTGGACCGCTTCCTCGCACACCCGGACCGCGGTTTCCGACGCGAACAGCTTCGCCTGGGAAGCGATCAGCGTCACCTTCTCGCCCGCGTCCTTGGCCTCGGCGGCGCGCTCGGTGAGCAGGCGGGCCGCGGCCACCCCGGTGGCCATGTCGGCAAGCTTGAGCTTGATCGCCTGGAACGCCGCGATGGGCCGGTTGAACTGCCGGCGCTCCTTGGCGTAGGCGATCGCGGCGTCGAGGGCGCCCTGTGCGATCCCGACGCCCAGGGCGGCGATCGAGATCCGGCCTCCATCCAGCACCTCCATCGCCTGGGCGAACCCCTCGCCCTCCCTGCCCAGCAACGCGTCCCCGGGGAGACGGCAATCCTCGAGGATGAGCGAGGCGGTGTCGGAGATGCGCATGCCCAGCTTGTCCTCCTTCTTGCCCACGACCACTCCCGGGGCGTCGAGGGGGACGATGAACGCCGAGATCCCCTGGTGGTCGGCGCCGGGGGTTGTGCGGGCCATCACGACAGCGACTCCGCCCACCGAAGCGTGGGTGGTGAAGTTCTTGGTTCCCCGCAGCACCCAACCGTCCCGTTCGCGCGCCGCGAAGGTCTTGGTGCCGCCCGCGTCCGATCCCGCTTCGGGCTCGGTGAGCGCCCATGCGCCCAGGATCTCTCCGGCGGCCAGGGGCGGCAGCCATCGCTTCTTCTGCGCCTCGCTCCCGTAGACAAAGATGTGGTTCGTACAGAGAGAGTTGTGCGCGGCGACCGAGAGCGCCACGCCGCCCTCCACCGCCCCGAGCTCCTCGACGATCACGACGTAGTCCTTGTAAGTCAGACCGGCGCCGCCGTACTCCTCCGGCACCAGCACACCGAGGAACCCCAACTCCCCGAGCTTGCGGAACACCTCGCGCGGGAAGTGGGAGCGCTCGTCCCATTCCCTCGCGTGGGGCGCGAGCTCGGTGCGCGCGAACTCCCGCACGAGCTGCCGAACCTCGCCCGTGGCGCCGCTCATGGTGTGCCCCCTTCCCAGCGACCAATCTCCACGTCAGTGTAGTAGGTCTTGAGGATCTCGAGGTACGTCGCGCCGCCGCGGGCAAGGCCGTACGCCCCGTTCTGGCACATCCCCACGCCGTGGCCCCAGCCGCGGCCCAGGAAGCGCACCGAGGGGCCCGAGGTCGTGCTCGAGCGGACTGCAACGAAAAGCGTGTCGGGCAGGTCGAGGGCGCGACGGAACGCCATGCCGGGGAGCTCCTTCGTCCCGCTGGTGGCCATTACCGCGACCGCCAGGGCCCGTCCCGAGACCCCCCGACGGAGCACGGTCACGTCGCGCACGCCCGGGACCCCAAGACGTCGGGAGATCTCCTCCAGCGTGAGCTCACGCACCCACCAGGTCCACGTCGAAGCGGCATCGGCGGCCTCGAGCGGCTCCACTTCGAGCAGCGGGCAGAGCGTCCCCGCGCACCACAGCGATGCCGGCGAGCCCGACGCGAACGACACGGCACCGCCGCGCCGCCACCGTTCGCCACGGCGCTCCAACACGCCCTCGCGGCCGGTGAGGTCGCGTGGCGCCTCCGCGCCATCGTTGACGAGGCGCAGCCCCTGGGGACCCGGCACCAGGCGGCCTTGCACCGCCTGCACGCGGCCCGCGAGCTGGGCCAGGCGCACCACCAGGGCGAGCTCCCACGACGCTCGTCCACCGCCCGGGCTGCCAGGCGGCAACGGCAGCCTGAAAGTGCGGAGCAGCTCGAGGGCGGCTTCGTCCGCCCCTCTGCCCTGCTCAACGTGAAGCGTCGCCGCGGTCTCTTCCAGGCCGAACGCCCGCACCAGGCCCGCGGTCCCCGGCCCCGCGCGCGTGCCGGTGAGGTGCATCGCCAGCGCCCGCGGGTCGCGCGGCAGGTTCGAGGCCGCGGCCAACGACTCACCCACCGCAGTCAGGCGTTCAAGAGAGCCGAGCCACGGCCCCGTCGGGGCTTGGGTGCCTGCCGAGAGCACGCGTTCCCCACGGCACGGGACCCCTTCGAGGTACGGCTGAGCCCGCTGGGGAAAGAGCGCCACCGCGTCCTCGGTGTGCCCGGCACAGGTGGAGTGGTACATGGCGTCGATGGGACGCCCCTGGAACGTCACGATCTCACCCGCGGTCTCACGCACCGCACGGTCCGTGA
>JALHTD010000267.1 GCA_022865555.1 Thermoanaerobaculaceae bacterium
GGGCCCGTCATGCGCGCGACGGAGGCTCCCTGTGCGAGCGCGAGGTTCGCCACCGCGAAGCCGCCGAGTTGCCCGGCCGGCACGACCAGCGTGTTCCCTTCCCCGATCGGACGGGTATCGCTCGCCACCCACTGCGAACCGATGGGGGCGAGTCTTCCGCGCACCTCGCCCTCGACCCTGACGGCGCCGACCCCGAGCGCGAGCGGCATCGTCCAGGCGGTGATGTCGTAGGGGAGAAGGATCTCGGCATCGGGCGCCGGGGCGATCTCCGGGTAGTGCTGCCGTTCCATCACCTCCAGCAGGTACTGGCGCAGCGGCTGCGCCGCGGGAAAGACAACCGTGCCCGCCGGGTACGAGAGCCCGTCTCCCGTGATCGCCTCCTCCGCCGTGAAACCCTCGAGCCCGGCCGTGAGGAGCAGCCCGATCAGGTGAGCCCTGCGTCCGGGATCGCCATCGGGCGGGATCAGGTACGCGCGCGGCGCCTCCCGCTCCCCGCGCGTCACGGCCTCGCCGGCCATGCGCGAGACGTCGCGCAGCACGGTTTCGCGCTGGACGGCGCCGAACTCGACGAATGCCCGCATCAGCGTCAACTGGTAGGAGACTGCGTCCGCAAGCCCCCACGTGCCGCCTCGCCAGGGGTTCGGGAAGTTGACCTGTGCGCGATACTCCACGAGCCCCTTGCCGCCGGCGCGCAGCTCGTTCTCGTCCACCTGAACCGGGGTGGCAAGCGCCGCGCTCGCGGTTTCCGTGAGCACGCCGAAGACGTTCTTCCACCACCCCGTGTTGCGGGTGCCGCCGATCCAGTTGGCGTCGAACGTCCAGGCCGAAACGACGCCGGCCTTGCCCTGCTCTTCGAGCCGCAGCGACATCAGGGTCCCAAGGTGCGACGTCATCCGCCACACGAAGGGGTGAACGTTGGGCGCTATGGGATCGGCAAACGGCGGTACGAACTGTCGCGGCCCCGTCGAGCCCATCATGTGGAGGTCCAGGAAGAGCTGCGGGTGCCACTCGTGGTATGCGAAGTGGTTCAGCGCCCGGCTCTCCGGCTGGGTGAGGTAGACGAAGTCGCGGTTGTTGTCGTGCCCCGCATAGCGGTGGTAGAGGAAGGGTGGTGAGGATCCCTCGTACGGCGTTCCCAGCCACTTTCTGTACCACGCGACCGTCGTCTCCTGGCCATCCGGGTTGAGCGACGGCACCAGCAGCACAACGGTGCGCTCGAGCCATTCCGCCTCCGCGGTCCCCGGCTGCGCGTCAGCGAGCTCGAACGCGAGGAGCAGCGCGGACTGCGGCCCCGCAACCTCGTTGGCGTGGATGCCGGCGGTGATGAGGGCGCAGCTGGGAAGGGTGGCAATCAGGCGTTCCCTCGCCGCAACGTCGAGACCCCGCGGGTCCGCGATGCGCGCCCAGCCACGGCGAAGCTCGCCGAGCCTCTCGATGTTCGAGGCAGCCGAGATCGCCACCGCCAGCATCGTGCGGCCCTCGACTGTGGGGCCCATCTCGATCAACCGCACCCGCTTGCTGCGCTGCGCCAGTTCACGGAGGTAACGCGCGCTCTCCTGGTAGTCCGCGAGCACACGGTTCTGGCCCACATCCATGCCGAGGATGTCCTTCGGCGACGGGACGCCCCCCGCTGCCGCCGCGAGTCGCGCGGCCACCGCGATCGCTGCCACTGCCGCACACCGCACCGACCATGATCTCGCCATCGCTCCTCCGCAGCGGCAAGGTTACTCTGTCCACGGCCCCCCGTCGCGCCCCCCACCTGGACTCTCCCCGGGGGCTTTGCCCCCAATTCCCCTTTCTTTCCTCTTGATGCTCACGGGCCTTCCTTTGCCCGGGGGGATGCGCTGCCAGCCCCCCTTCCTGTCACTACGTTACGGCTTGGTTTTGCCAAGCGGGTGCGCGGCTAGGGTCTTCTTTTTCACTGCGTGAGGCTTCTTGTTGCCCCGCGGGTCTTCTTTTGCCAAGCGGGTGCGCGGCTAGGGTCTTCTTCTTCACTGCGTGAGGCTTCTTGTTGCCCCGCGGGCTTTGAGCGGTCGCTCGGGCTGCGCATCGAGCGCAGCCCTCCGACCCGCCTGCGCGTGCGACC
>JALHTD010000268.1 GCA_022865555.1 Thermoanaerobaculaceae bacterium
GAACGAAATATAGACGACGAGCACGCCCGCGGCCATGTGCGCGAAACCGCCCACCATGATCGCCTGCAGCTCCGACTGCGTCAGGGTCGCGAGGTAGGGCCGGATCATGAGCGGGGCTTCGGTCTGCCCCACGAAGACGTTGGCGTCGCACAGCGACTCTGCGCCCGAGGTACCCATGGTCTTCATCATCAGCCAGGCGATCCCCTGCACCACCCGCTGCAGCACGCCGTAGTAGTAGAGGATCGTCGTCGCGGCCGACACGAAGATGATCGTCGGCAGCACCTTGAAGGCGAAGAAGTGGTCGGTGAACTTCTCCCCGAACACGAAGCTCGCACCCGCATCCGAGAAGTCCAGGAACTTCTTGGCCAGCGTGCCGAGGAAGTTGAACGCCCCGAACCCCCACGGGGTCCGGATCACGATAACGGCAAGGGCGATCTGGAGTGCGAGCCCCCAGAGCACAGTCCGCCAGCGCACGCCGGAGCGGTTCCTCGAGAAGAGGTAGGCGAGACCGACGAAGACCACCAGGCCAAGCGCAGATATCGCACGCTCCATGGACCCTCCCCCGACGAGCGCACAACTCCGCGTATCATACCCCGGATGATGCGAATGAACCGCGAGGAGTTCGAGCGCGTCGTCGCGAAGGCGCTCGACGGGCTGCCGACCGAGGTTGCCGCATTTCTCGAGAACGTCGCGGTCGTGGTCGAGGACGAGCCGACCGAGGAGGACCTCGTCGAGGCCGGGCTCGACCCCGAGACCGACACGCTGTTCGGAATCTACCAGGGCCTCGCCCTGCCCGACCGTGGGGGCAGCTACGGCAACGTTCTTCCCGACCGCATCGTGATCTACCGCCGGCCGCTCCTCGAGGAGTGCGACGATCGCAACGAGCTCATCCGCGAGATCCAGGACACCGTCGTCCACGAGATCGGTCACTACTTCGGTCTCGGCGAGGGGGATCTCCCTTAGCCCTCCGGGCCAGGTTCTCTTTTTGCCTCTGGGGTGCGGCGCAGCTCGGGCCTTGCTCGCCCCCGCTCGCTGCGGCCCGAGACTCCGGCGACCGCGACCGCACAGGCGCGATGCGCAACGCGAGGTGCCTCGCCGTCCCTGAGCAACAGAAGGTGGGTGGGGCCTATCCCGCCCCGCGGGCGACAGGAGCCATTATGCCGGCGCGCGTGGGCACCGAACGCGCTGATCGCCGTGGGGAGACGGCGCGGCGGCTTGTGCCGACGCCGAGGGGCCTCGCGGCGAGCAGCGCAGTTCGGTCGCGCGCGCAGGCGGGTCGGAGGGCCGGGCTCGAAGCCCGGCCCGAGCGACCGGCTCCCAGCCTGCGGGGCAAGAACATTCATTTGTCACTTGATTTCACAAGCTTCGCGCGTAGCATGCTCGGCAGGACATCCGCAAACGAAGTCACCGTTGCGGGAGGAGGAAACATGAAGGCGCACTTTCCGTGTCGTGTACTCGCACTCGCGGCGGCAACTTGCCTTCTGGCGGGCGCCGCCGTTGCCCAGACCACCGGCCGGATCATGGGGTCGGTGACCGACGAGCAACAAGGGGTGCTGCCGGGCGTCACCGTGGAGGCGCGAGGGCCGGCCTTGCAGGGCAGCCGCGCCACCTCGACCGACCAGTCGGGTGTCTACCGGCTCACGCTGTTGCCACCCGGCCAGTACGAGGTGACGTTCACGCTGCAGGGCTTCGCGACCGAGACCCGCACCGGTGTGACGGTGGGCCTCGCCAGGGACACGACCCTGGACGCGGTGATGCGCCCCGCGGTCAAGGAGTCGCTGGTGGTCTCGGGGGAGGTCCCACTGGTGGACGTCTCCTCGGCCACGGTGGCCACGAACCTGAACGCAACCTCGATCCAGACGCTCCCCTCCGGCCGCAACTACTCGTCCCTGGTGCAGGTGGCGCCGGGGACCTCCTCGGACGCCAGCGAAAACAACCTCGGGCAGAACACGATCACGGTCTACGGCTCCTCCGGGGC
This sequence comes from Thermoanaerobaculaceae bacterium, assembly GCA_022865555.1. Taxonomy (GTDB): domain Bacteria; phylum Acidobacteriota; class Thermoanaerobaculia; order Thermoanaerobaculales; family Thermoanaerobaculaceae; genus RBG-13-68-16. The sequence goes on from JALHTD010000268.1 coordinate 1,979, forward strand.
GGAGAACGCCTACTTCATCGACGGCGTCAACACGACGGGCATGGAATACGGGTTCCAGGGTAAGGAGCTCAACTTCGAGTTCATCCAGGAGATCGATGTCAAGATCGGCGGCTACGAGGCCGAGTACGGGCGCGCAACCGGCGGCATCATCAACGTGATCACCAAGTCCGGGGGGAACGAGTTCCACGGCGACGTTTTCGGCTACTACGACAACGACAGGTACCAGGCGAGCGCGGAGCCGGTGGCCTCCACGGCAGGAACGGTCCAGGGGTTCACCAGGGAGGACTTCGGCCTCGACATCGGCGGGTACATCGTCAGGGACAAGCTGTGGTTCTACGGCGCCTACGACCGCGTGGACAACACCACCAAGAGCGCGCTCCCCGCCGGCCCCAGCGCGGGGCAGGTGGTCTCCTCTCCGAGCACGCGTGACCTGGCCTCCGCCAAGCTGACGTGGAAGCCGGCGGCGAACCAGTCGCTGGTCCTCACGTTCTTCCAGGACCCGAGGACCGACACCGGAGCGATCAGCGACGCCAACCACTCTCTCAACGGCGACCCGCTCACCTACGAGGGCCAGAAGGAGTTCGGCGGCCAGGACTACGCGCTGCGCTTCGACGGGATCTTCGGTGCGAGCTGGGCCGTCTCGGCCCAGGTCGCCCGCCACCAGGAGAAGAACAACGTGGGACCCGCGAGCGCTGCCGGCGACGTCATCCAGTACCAGGACATGGCCAACGACGCCTACCAGACCGGCGGTTTCGGCCGGATCGAGGGGAAGGAGTTCAAGCGGGACTTCTACGGTGCTTCTCTGAGCCGGTTCTTCTCCGGCCACGAACTCAAGTTCGGGGCGGAGTACGAGAACGCCGTGGCCGACGTCACCAAGCGCTACTCCGGCGGGCAGCAGGTGCAGAAGTACACCAACACGGTCGACCCCAGCAAGCCCATCTACAATCACTACTATTGGACCACGCCTGACGCCACCGTGGACAACGCGCCGATTTCCGCGTTGGTCGCCTCGCCCGGGCACCGGAACACCACGCTCTACCTGCAGGACAGGTGGACCCTCTCCTCCACGCTCACCCTCAACCTGGGGATCCGGTGGGACAGGCAGGAGATCATCGACTCCTCGGGTGTGAAGCAGATCGACCTCAAGAACGACTTCGCGCCGCGCCTCGGCTTCGTCTGGGATCCTTCCGGAACCCACCGCTCGAAGGTGTACGGCTCCTTCGGTCGGTTCTACGAGGAGCTCCCGATGGACCTGGTGATCCGTTCGTTCTCGTACGAGCGCCAGCCCAACATCATCAACTACAGCCCAACGGACACCAACCCCGATCCGGCCGCGGAGGGCGATTTCGAGACCCCCTCAAAGATCCTGGGCGGGTTCACCGAGCCGTCCGACCCCAACATCCGCAACCAGTACGTCGAGGAGTACA